>DAIRSD010000061.1:0-14650 GCA_036804625.1 Aureliella sp.
CAAAGAGATGCAAAAACGCGGAGTCCTAGTGCGTCACATCCCCAATTCTGTAGCCATCTCCCCTCCGCTGATCTTCACGGAAGCTGAGGTCGACACCTTGACCGATGCACTTGGCCAGTCGTTAAATGCCACCGCCGATCAACTGATCAGCGAAGGACATTCTGTCGGGTAAAACTTTGGTACCATTTAACTTTTCGAAACGCCAAGAAATGGATTGCAAGGTACTATATCTCAATAGCAGCTCTGCTAATCATCCAGCTTAACATTCCCTGATGGAAACAGTTCCAAGGTTTCGCGACTAATTTTGTCTGGGCTATCAGCAATTGGTTTCAGTTTGCCGCCCAGCCAATCATCAAGTTGGTCGGTGTATTGGCGACTGAGCGGATGACCGGACTGTCCAGCGGGCATAATCGCCTGAGCCCTTGGAGTCGCCGACATTTCGATGACCACTCGAACTGTTGCACCATGCGATACTTGAAATGGTCGATCGTAACGATAACCGGCTCGGCCTACCGTTGAAATTCCACCCCCCATGCTGCGTGGCGATTGGTTCAACAATAACTCCAGTGGCAAAGCGGCGGCTCCCAATTCATGTCGCAGGGTTAGCTGCTGAAGTCGATCCAGCCGCCATAACCCCAGCTCTGGCCCCAACTGATCGATCAAGTCTGCTACTGTCTGTTCCAAAGCGGCTGCTACACGCTGCGACGTGCCACTTGGCCACCACGGTGATTCATCCTCCAGCAGCAGCCGATCTAGTGCGTGATTGAGTACATATCCGCGCTTCAACAAACTGTTAAACAGTTCATCGCCTAACGGCTGCTTGAATGCCTCTTCAGCAAGCTGAATATACCATGCTTGGAATATCAGAGCCGCAGCGCTATCTGGATGGGCGATGGGCGACGCTAGCCACTGTTTCAGTAATTGAAGCGACTCCCGAGCTGGTTCCGACAGAGCCTGGGTGGCAACTGCCTTGAGCAGAGTTGGCAACAGCTTTGCTGCTTGTCCATCGTACCAGTCGATTTGTAGTTTTTGCATATCGTCGAAGCCGATTTTGTCGCCCGAGGACAGTACCGAATGGATTCTGGCGATACGGTAACTGGCCGCATTGTCTGCAGAGACCAGCGGCCCTTGTCCTTCAGCATTAACTCGTGCGTTAGCTGCCGCAACGTAGCCTGATGGCGGATTGAAGCGGCCAGGCAGTTCGGCAGGCGGAATCATTCCAAGCCAGCGGTTACTCGAAACGTCGCCTGGAAGAGCCTGAAGGCCACTTCCGACAGCCCTTTTGGGAAGCAGCCCGGCTGTTCGAAATCCAATGTTTCCATCCACATCCGCGTAGGTTGCATTCAGACTGGGTGCCGCCAGTCGGTCAAGCGCGTCGGTGAACTGAGGCCAGTTTTCAGCGAAATTCAGTTCCAAGAGTGCTTCCAAGCCCATGTCGCCAAGACGATGCGCGGTCCAGCACAGCGATATGGGAGGATCATCGCTGATCAGCGGACCATTTTTGGTTTTGATCACTGTGAATGGTTGCGCAAACTCTCGACCGGACACTGGTATCAGGTACTCTTCCTTTTCTGCATCGTACCAATGCTGTCCATCCAGAAACTGATTCGGATTATCAGGGTGACGCTTCTCAATGAACAAATCCTGCGTATCGCCGATATTGGTGAATCCCCAAGCAATGCGATGATTGTAGCCATTGATCACACCTGGTAAGCCAGCAGCCGACCATCCGCGAATCTGTTTCCTGTCACCGTAAAAGAGATGCACTTCGTAAAATAAATTTGGCAGCCCCAATTCGTCGTGAGAATCAAATGCGAACAGAGCGTGGCCAGATTCAGTTCTACTTGGAGCCAGGCACCAGCCGTTGCTACCCAAGCTCAACCGAGGCATTTGAGCATTCACGGCTGCATCCAGCGTCGAAAGCGCATCGATTGCCTTGCGGACTGATGGCAGGCTAGGCAAGTCTGAATTCTTGCTAGTTGTTTCAGAAACAATTCCTGCGATGGTTTGGCTTAACGTTGCCGATATCGCCTGCCCTTGAACCGCTGGTCCAGGAATGACAAACGGATAATCAGGGTCGCTTTCAGATTTATCACCCGAAAAATATTCCAGTTGTTGGGGGGATAAAACCCGTGCTAGCTCCAGTCGCAATAGTTCATTTTGCATGTTGCCGGCTGATTGGTAGGCCATCACGGCACCTACAGCAAACACATCCGACCGCGCCCACGGCTGTGGGAGATGCCTAAGCACCAAGAATTCGATGGGGCGAACTGACATTTGCTGTATGGCCGCGTTTACTCCGGACAGATAGGCGTCGACATATTGCAGCAGCTCCTCTGATGCGTTCGCTTCCAGCCGCTTAGCCAACTGAGGCACTCCAATTTTCAACAACTGTTGGTCGGTCTCCAACAGGCTGCCGCCCAGTACTTCAGACAGTTTAGCCTGACCAGCTCGGCGAAACATTTCCATTTGCCATAAGCGATGCTGAACGTGTAGCCAGCCTTGAGCAGCCAGAGCATCGTAGACCGACCCTGCTTGAACAAACGGGCGCTGCTGATCGTCGAAACGAATTGCCACCTGAGCAGCCAAGCCTTGGATCGCAATGCGACCGCCTGTCTGTGGCAGTGATCCTCGCAACAAGGCATATCCGGTCGCCATTAGAATTAGCAATATCGCCACCAGGCCTATCAAAACATTTCTGAATAGCCTCCACCATTTTCGAATCGGTCTGGTCGAAAGTGGAAGTCTATTCGAAGTCATTGAATGAACCTATCGAGTTTCTACTTGTGCAATTCTTGCAGAAAAATGGCCAACTGCCTAACCTATTACGGAAGCGTAAAAACTCAGAGTATAGGTTATCACCACTATGGCGCAGGCAGCAGTTGAATTGCGTCGATGTGGACAACACCCTTGGATCCTGAGACCCGAAAGGTCACACTGTAGTTGCGGGCTGTATCAAATTGAAATTGCCCCAATGATTGAAAATTGTTGGTACCGTGGGGAGGTTGCGTTTGATCGATGGTCAGTGCTCGAGTGCCCTCGACCGAATCTACAATGATCTCGGCTTGCTTAGCTCGATTGGCGTGTGCTCCCCAGTTGATTTTGACTTCATATTTCCCTGCTTTCTGTACTGAAAATGGGAACTTGGCCGATGCTTTTTGGTCATTCGAGAAATGATATCCTTCGCCTACAAAACCAACCAAACTTCCTTTTTCATCCCACTTTCCAGACAATTGGGCCGTTGAATCATCTAGGACAATACCTGGCAGAGTCGCCGGATTGATGCCTTTGGTCGGTATTTCGGGAATCGACACTCCCTCAGGTACATGCAATGGGCCAATTACACTGTCGCGTCGCATTACTGCCGGGTTGTCCATCAGTTCATGCAGTTTGGACAAATGCGTTTGGTATACGTCGCGCGGGCAAGCATTCATGTAGACGCAGATCCAAGCAGCTTTTCCGACTACTTCTCCCATCATTCCACATGTCCGCATGACACGAATTGGCCCGATAGCTTCCCTTTCAACGCTGATGTTGCGTCCTGCCATGAACAGATTGTTGATATTTCGACTATACAAGCATCGATACGGTGCCCAGTAGGGTCCTTTGTACGTGTAGCCCTCGCCGCGAGTGTATTCTGAAATGAATTCATCGCCTTCCAAACCAGCTTGATATTTCTCGTTGGGCCGGTGCATGTCGATGTGCCATGAATTTGGAAAGGCGGGATCGGGATAGACAAAGACTTCACAGAAATCGTCGGACTTAAGCACAACGTCGCCGACTAGCCGTCGCGACTCTCGCTTGCCAGCTATAAACGCGCTCCAGCCTAGGCGGTGATTGGGATAAAGGCCATCGACATTCTTTAGAGTATCCCAAGCGCTGTACATGGCCCGCATGTTCAGGTCGCGAATACGCTCGATATCTTTGATAGGGTCCTTATCAAATCCACTTTCCCAAAACCATCCACCTAAATTGTCTAGGCCTTTGAGATGAGGAAAAGCGTTAACTCCGGGGCGGCCTGGAAACGGTTTATTGCTCAGGTCGATGGCCCAAGGCAATCGAGGAAATGGAGCTTCGGTATCGCCCTGTTCAGTTTTTGCCGTCAGCGCTTCCTTGTCTTTGCACTCGCATTCCAATACTTGCTTCTGATTGGACTGATCCAATACATTCCAGAGATTGCTCGCTCCCATGAAGCCTTCGTCCGACGTCACATAGTCGGCTCCAGCCAAATAACCGACGGCCGCGTCTCCCGTACAATCTGCAAACAGTTTCCCGTGCAATCTAAGCCGACGAGCCGTTCTTGTGCTTTGCGCAACCACGGATTGGATCACGTTATCCACTGCGGCGACTTCATTGACTCGATGTTCCAGCAGAAGGGTAATGTTCGGCTCGGCCTGAACGACTTTCAGTTTTCGATCATCCTCGTAGAGGTCGCGGTTCTTAGCGTTTGCACTTCCTGGAAAATTGCGTTGTGGGCATATCTCCTCAACGATTTCGCCAACGCGAGGAAACGGTTTTTGACGAGTGTGTCCCTCTGGCCAAACTCGAACTTCACTGCTGGCATTGCCTCCCAGCACAGGTCGGTCCTGTACTAACGCCACCTTCAAGCCTTGTCTGGCAGCCGAAATGGCTGCACAACTTCCCGCTACTCCGCCTCCGACGACTACCAGATCGTAATGACCACCATCAGCAGGCTCGTCCTGCAACCCCAGCAGTTTGCGACGAAATGCGGTCATCTCTGGTTCTTGGTAGGGAGGAGAAAAGATCGCATCGCTGGAAAAGACTATGGCATCACAACGCCCTTCAAAGCCAGTCAAATCGCGCAAGGCAATCGACGCCAAATTGCCTACGTCAACGGTCCCACCATATTGCCAATGCCACTGAGCCCCTTGCGTGCCAAACGTGGTACTGAGCGTTTTGTCGTTGATGACAACTTGGAATCGCCCAGGGGCTACTTGAGTTTTCCAGGGTGCGATCCAATCTCGCGTGCGCACCCAGACATGGTAGGTGCCGCCTGAGGCGAAATCGCACTGTGTTGTCGCGTCTTTTACTGGCACTCCTAGTCCATGCGCGAGCAAATAGGGCGATCCCATTTGATCCATCGACTGCTGGTCCAAATCCCATCCACCAAGATCGGTAAACTGCTCGGCTTCCAGCAATATTTCTTCGCTTCGAACAGTCGATGAAAGCCAGAGTGCTATTGAAAATATACACAGATAGAGGAAATGGATTTTCATAAGGCGATCCAAGGCTCTTCTTTCAAAGGGCAAGCGTGCGTACCAGGCAAGTTAGCAGAATCGAAATTATCGTATACCGCCCAGCCGGTGCCTCCGGCTGGGCGGTATACGATTGGTATTATTGTCTGTCCCACTACGATAACTGAAATTGGCACCTAGTAAATTGGCAAAATAGCTCCCCAAATGGAAAATCCGGACACTCGCTAGTGCAGCCCAACCCTGTCTTGGTGCTCAAGTAGGGCGTGACTCGATTCGTCAAACAATCTGTTGGTTTCCAGGAAATCAAGCAAACAACTTGAGAGGGCGCTTCTGGCTGTCCGTTCTTGCGTCTTGTCCCAAAAAATAACATGCTCAATATTGATCATGAACTTTGGCGATGTACGTTTAATGTTGCGAAAGCCGTGGAGCGGTATAGCCCTGATCCCGCATTCTCCTCAGTAGCAACTGCATGGACTCGGCGCGCTGCGGGTGCTGGGTAGCAAGATTGTATCGCTGGCCAATGTCATCTTTTAGGTGGTATAGTTCTATTGGCAAATCGTCATCTACCGGTTGCCTGTGCTTGGCGTTCCAACCGTCAGGGGCTCGATGGGATGAATAGCCTGACTTTGCGTGAATCAGCAGCCAGTCACCGTCTCGCAATGCATACTGACCGGGCTTGGTATTGTGGACCAATAACCTGCGCGGTCCCTGGTCGACCTGCCCGTTTAGATAGGGCAGAAAATCGTGCGAATCTTCGGCGCAGTCATCTTGCAAGTCGTAGTGAACCAACGCAGCCAGAGTAGCCATCAAATCGACCTGCGAAATCAAAACATCCGACACGCTTCCGGGTTTGGTGACGCCCGGCCAGCGGATGAGCAGAGGAACGCGGTGCCCGCCTTCGTAGATGTCACGCTTCAAACCACGTAGCGGACCCGACGACCAATGATCGTATTTCTCGTCTCGCGAGTATGCGTAGCTTTCCGCGCCATTGTCGGCGGTAAATATGACGATGGTGTTTTCGCATTGTCCGATTTCCTCAATGGCCTTCAAAATGCGACCACAGGCGTCGTCGGTCTGAAAGACAAAATCGCCAAAGGAACCCGCCTGAGATTTTCCATCAAACTCATCGTTCGGAATGATCGGTGCATGAGGCGACGGAAAGGGCAAATACAAAAAGAACGGCTGTTTGTGCTGTTTGCGTGAGAGCACGTAGTCGACGCTCCGCTGAGTCAGAGTGGGCAGCACTTGATAGAAGTCCCAGTTAGAAAGCGCCGGACCGGGTCGAGCTTCCCAGTTGCCTTCCTTGGTCGGCTCATTGAAGTCGCCGTCGATGATAGTGTCCGGTGCTCGCAGTAGGTTGCGATTCTCAATCCAAGCGTAAGGCGGAAAATTGATGACGTCGTCGCCAAAGTAGTAGTCGAATCCGTGGTCAAGCGGTCCATCTGGTACTGGCTTGGTCCAGTCAAAATCCTGCGGTTCAATAGAATCCTTTTCTGTTCCAGGCTTGCGAATAGCATCCCAGTCCCACCCCAAATGCCATTTGCCAATGCAAGCGGTAGCGTAACCTTTGTCGCGTAGCATCTGCGGCAGAGTGAGCTGGCTATCCTTGAATACCGAAGCTCCCAAAACCCCGACAATGTCATGAAAGTCTCGCCAATGATGCCTTCCAGTCAGCAACGCATAACGCGACGGTGAACAAATGCCTGAAGAAGAATGCCCGTCAGTAAATCGCATACCAGTCGCAGCCAGCCGATCCAGATTCGGCGTAGGAATCTTCGAGGCTGGGTTGTTCGCTCCCAAATCTCCGTAACCCATGTCGTCTGCATACAAGATGACGATATTGGGCGGACCTGATTCTTTCGCATGTAGCGAGTTGTCGGACACAATGAGTGCCGTCAGAAGCAAAGCGTGCATCCCGGTCCAATTGACAAATTTAACTCGTAATATCATCTTGAAAGCGTTCTTTTTGAAACCGAGCGTCGTTGCTTTGAGGAGATTTCCATCATTCAACCGTAGTGGACTTCGCCAGAAGTCCTTCCCTCCATTAGAACTGCTACAATGTTTTATGCCAAGCTTCATGCAATGCTGGTAGAATGAAGCGGAAGTCACGCATTGTGCGTGCGAATCGTAAATGAATGGGAAGGTGCCACCTTGAGACATGCAAATAGCATCGCTTTAATTTGGTTGATCTTCATCTGTCCTCCAGCACTGGCGCAGGAGTCGCCGGATTTATCGAAGCTCGATCCGGCTATGGCCGCTAGCCAAAGAGCTGGCCGAACCGACTTGGACTGGCACGATGTATCGAAGTGGGGGACCGAAGGTCGAATATTGCCCGATGACGAAAGGGCCAGGTGGTTTGATCGCTTGCCTATATCTGCGGTAGGTAAAGTGACCGACGCCGTTTGGAGCCTGAGCCGAGACAGCGCCGGCATGATGGTCCGCTTTCGCACCAATTCTCGGTCTATTTACGTTCAGTACAAGTTGACCAAGGCGCGTCTGAGCATGCCACACATGGCCGCCTCTGGTGTTAGCGGTGTTGATCTGTATGCTCGCAACGAGGAGGGAAAATGGAAGTGGGTCCAAGTTGCCAAGCCGGATTCACAGGAAGTGTTGGTCGAAGTTATTAGCGGTTTAGCCCCAGGCTCTCGCGAGTACGCTGCCTATCTGCCGCTGTATAACGGTATCGAGTACTTGAACATCGGCGTCAACAAGGGCTCAGAGTTCGAAGGGTTGCCACCGCGAGAGCGGCCTATCGTGTTTTATGGCACTAGTATCACTCATGGAGCGTGTGCCAGCCGCCCTGGTATTGTACACACGGCAATTCTCGGCAGACGATTTGATTTGCCGGTGGTGAATCTCGGTTTCTCTGGTAACGGCAAAATGGATTTGGCCGTTGGCGACTATTTGACTCGTATCGATGCCAGTCTCTACGTGATCGATTGCCTGCCAAACATGAAGCCGGGTGAAGTTGCTCAGAAGTGCATTCCGCTTGTCAAGCAAATTCGTAGCGTGCGTCCAAGCACTCCTATTGTGCTGGTCGAGGATCGTCGATTCACCAACGATTGGATTACTCCTGCCAAACATGCCTTTCACACCGCCAATCACGCAGCCCTGCGGGCCGCTTATGAATCGCTGCTGGCTGAATCGACGGCGAATCTATTCTACATTCCAGGCGATCATCTCTATGGCGACGATACCGAAGGTGCCACCGACGCTTCGCACGCCAACGACCTGGGCTTCATGCGCCAAGCTGATGTGTTCGAGCCCGTTCTGCGTCAGGCACTCGATTTAGCGGCTTTAGAAGTGAAGTAATTAGGCTCTGTTTTTTCTTAGGACTTGAAGTTGATTTTCTAGCAAAGCAGTCTAGCCCGCCTTTGAAACGATTGCCTAGCCATTTAACTTTGTTGATAATAGAAGAGTCATCGCAGAGCTTAGGAGCGTATCATGCCATCCCCATTTCCCGGAATGAATCCCTACCTGGAACAGCCCTCCGTCTGGGAGGATTTTCACAACCGTTTCATGGCTTATGCCGGTGAGGCTCTTGCAGCTCAAGTTCGTCCGAATTTTTTGGTCAAGCTGGAAGAACGTGTTTATATCAACGAGCCTTCAACCGATGAGCGCCGCAAATGGCTCGGCAAGCCGGATATCGCCCTGATCGAGGACTCGACGGTGCATCGACCTGTCGTCGCAACCGCCGACTCAAACTTGAGCAACAAAGTGAAGTCGATTATTACCACGCTCCAGGATACCGACATTGAACGACATGCCTTCATCGAGATCCGTGATCGCTTGGATCGGGAATTGGTGACCGTGATCGAGGTTTTAAGTCCAACCAATAAACGCTATGGACCGGATCGCGAGCAATACTTATTGAAGCGGTCGGCGATGATGTTCAGTTCCACTTCGATCGTAGAGATTGATTTATTGCGCGCAGGGCCTCGCTTGCCCTTGAACGGTTTGCCGCCTTGTGACTATTGCGTTTCCGTATTCCGAAAGAAGAATGCTCCAGACGTTGAGACTTGGCCAATTGGTTTGCAAGACCCTCTGCCAATCATACCGATCCCGCTGAAAGGCGAATTTCCGGATGCCACGCTGGACCTGCAAGCAATCTTGAACCGCGTTTACGACGCAGCCGGCTATGAAGACTACATCTACGAGTCCTCGCCGGAACCGCCTCTGGAAGGTCCTGATTTAGCCTGGGCAGAGTCGCTGTTAGCTCCGAAAGCGGATTCGTAATCGTCCTTGGTCTAACCTGTGTGCTTGTGGTCGAGAAATGTGGCATAGGCTTCCAGCCTGTTGAATACGCTCCCCTACTTCAGTGTTTCCGCAGGCTCGAACTGCTCACACACAGGCTGGAAGCATATGCCACATCAGCTTGGCGCTGTTCGGCTACTCCTTGGCAACTTCAAGCACCAGCTTGCCAAAATTCTCGCCCTTGAATAGCTTCAGCAGCGTGGCGGGAAAAGCTCGCACTCCGCCTTCGACCACGTCCTCACGGCTCTTCATGCGCCCGTCCTTCAGGTAGCCAGCCATCTCGGCGATCGCCTGAGGGTAGCGATCCGCGTAGTCGAAAACGACCATGCCTTCCATGCGCGCTCGGTTGACCAGCAGCGACAGGTAGTTCTTCGGCCCTACCATAGCACCGCCGACGTTGTTGTACTGGCTGATAGCACCGCAGATGACGATGCGAGCCTTGCGATTGATGCGAGTTAATGCTGCGTCCAGGATGTCGCCACCGACGTTGTCGAAATAGATGTCGACTCCGTCTGGGCAATATTGCTTCAGCCCTTCTCGCACCGCATCCCAGCGCTGTGCGCCAGCCGGGGCAGGGGCTTTGTAGTCGATGCAGGCGTCGAACCCCAGTTCCTTCACTGCCCACTCACACTTAGCCGGACCGCCAGCGATACCGACGGTGCGCAGGCCCTTGATCTTGGCGAGTTGCCCGACCGTCTGGCCCACCGCACCAGCAGCGCCGGAGACCAGCAGCGTCTCGCCGGCCTTGGGCTGTCCGACCTCGGTTAGCCCAAAATAACCTGTCATGCCGGGCATGCCCAGCACATTTAGCCACTGACTGATCGTACCTAGTCGCGTGTCGATGCGTGCCAAACCCGAGTGTTTCAATTGATTGGGAGCGATGTTCCAATACTCTTGCACTCCCGGGCCGCCGGTCACTTTGTCGCCCACTTTGTAGCCTGGGTGTTTTGACGCAATAACGACACCAACGCCGCCAGCTCGCATTACTTCACCCAGGCCTACCGGAGGGATATAGCTTTTGCCTTCGTTCATCCAGCCACGCATGGCCGGGTCGAGCGACAGAGCCAGAACCTTTACCAGCAATCCGCCTTCAACCGGCTCGGCCACCGACTCCTCGGTAAATTGCCAGTTGTCATCGGCAGGCAGTCCATTCGGTCGAGAAGCCAAGCGGACCTGATGGTTGACGAGAGTTGCAGGTGTACTCATGAAGGCGATTCCGTATTTTGATTGAGGGCGACGCATCCAGGCAGGAGCGCCGATTACCGTGGGTATTCTAACAGGCTGGACAGAAGGTGATTGTAATCCCTGACGCAACAATTTTGCAGCGGGCCTTCAACCCGATTTGGAAATTGGACCATGCCAGTCCAATATTGCTCTGCCGCCGCCGAATTGTTATGAAAGGCAACCTGAAAGGTAACCGTTCACGAACTTAGCTGGGTGGCAGGGTGGCGGTGATCGAGTCCAAACGAGCCCACGCACAACGCCGTGAAGCATGTTGTAGTGGATTTCACCAGAGATCCTCTTTCTTCCGTTGAGTACGGGAACTCTGGCGAGTTCCACTACATCGCGATACTCATCCATTCGCTGGCGAAGAGTATTACGCAGCGTTAGCCAACAGGGTAATACAGGAGAAGGCTAGATGGTTGCAGAGTCGATTTTTTCAATTGCCCATACGGTTGCGCTGGTTGCCTGGATACTATTGGCGGTGGCTCCCAAATGGCGAGTCACACACATTCTTGTGCTGACGGGAGTCCAGGTATCCATGGTTTAGTTGTTATGGCAATCGGCACGCAGTCAACCGTCTGATTTCAATTTTTCGACTCCTCTCGATTCATTGCTCTTCTCGCTGATGGGAATCGCAATTTTCATCCTGTCGATGATGATGGCCTTCGTGACGGTACTTTACTTCATTCACAAGATTGCATTGAATTGGTTGCTATCGGAAGCGATCGACGATAAGCCGAGTAGGCTGCGCGAAATACGTATTTGTCGGTTGGGACTGAAAGACACGGTTCCTGGCTATTCGTATTTCCATTGCAGGTTTTAAAGTATCGCTCCAACGAACAGGGATGTTCACTCCTTGTGGTGGGCCAGCGCGGGGCAGACGGTTTTTAAGGAAATGGGCTTGTTCAATATCGACACAATGCCAAGTTGAAACCCCGATTTGCACACCGGACCCGCTGGTCCCACTCGCTAATGACTAAGACGTTGTCCCCTTTTTGCGTCCTTAGGTACCGATCAATTCTATGGCCCCGGGGAAATCCGGGCGAATCCGCGAAAACAAGCCACAAGACCATTAGGTCGGCCCCTGGTCAATCTTTTCCTAAAAAATCCATTCGAGTCTGTAACGTTTTCACCTGGCGTTCGCTTTGTTATGTAGTCAAGAAGCACGGTGCTTAGTGGCAGCCCTAATAATGGGGTGCCTGTAACGCCCAAACGGTGCAATTTAACCTTTCAAACTCTAGTTCCATTATAGGAAGACCCAATCATGCTCATGCGAAGTTTCACTTTGATTGCCTTACTGACATCTCTTTGCGGCTCGGTAAAAGCCGATTGGGGTGCTCGCTACGACAATGCCACGCGGGCCATCGTCATCGAAAGCGGTTATATCCAAGCAGACGAATACGTTGAGGTTCGGTTGGATGTTCCAGCCACGGGCACAAAAGGAATTTCCTGGGTTGTTGTTGAGCATTTTCCCTCGCAGCAGATTCGGCGGTTCCGACTGTATCCGCTGAACGCTCCTGGCAAGGTCCAGCTAATCACATTTTTAGGCGACGACGACAACGACACGTTCATCAATGAAACTGACATTCCAAGCTATGCAACTGGTCTGGGTGGAGACGATTACCTGTCCGGTGGCAGCAAGAACGATGTACTGGTCGGAGGCGATGACAATGACACCTTGGTTGGCAATGGCGGCGCGGACGAGCTTCGCGGCGAGATGGGTTTCGACAGCTTAGACGGTGGCAATGGACGGGACGTATTGGATCCAGGCGACGATGTGTTCGAAGGCAACTTGGTCGGCGGTGGTGCCGCCGACACTTTCCATGTTTCGGTAGGCCAACAGTTCAGCTTCTATGACCTGAACTTAGCTCAGGGTGACGTAGAAGTCATCGACTAAGTGGCGAGCTAGGTTCCCAGGTCGCCGAACAGTGGAGTTGACAGATATCGTTCGCCCAGGCTGCACATGATGGTTACGATGCGTTTGCCATGAAATTCGGGACGAGCAGCGACTTGTGCGGCCGCCCACATGTTGGCCCCGCTGCTGATGCCGGCTACGATCCCTTCGCTTTTGGCCAGCCGACGTCCCCACTCAAATGCATCTTCATCGTCAACTTGAATGACTTCGTCAACCAAAGAAGTATCCAGGTTCTTCGGGATAAAGCCCGCACCGATTCCCTGAATTCGGTGTTTACCCGGAGAACCGCCACTGATGACTGGACTTTGCTTAGGCTCTACAGCAATCGTCTTGAAGTTAGGATTCAGCTTCTTGATATAGCGTGAGACTCCGGTGATAGTCCCGCCGGTTCCAACGCCAGCTACAATGGCATCAATCTTGTGCCCGCTATCTTCCCAAATTTCAGGACCGGTAGTTTTTTCGTGAATGGCCGGGTTAGCTGGGTTCTCGAATTGCTGTGGCATGAAAGCATTGGCATCTTGACTGACCAGTTCATTAGCCCTGGCGATGGCTCCACGCATGCCTTCTGCCGCAGGGGTTAGAACCAAGTTAGCTCCCATGGCTCGCAGCAACGAACGCCGTTCGACCGACATGCTTTCAGGCATGGTCAGAGTCAGTCGATAACCTTTGGCGGCGCAAACAAAGGCCAAGGCGATGCCCGTATTGCCACTGGTGGGTTCTATGATATGAGTATTCTGAGTGATCTTGCCGTCTCGCTCGCCCGCTTCAATCATGGCTGCGCCAATACGGTCTTTTACGCTATTAAGCGGTTGGAAAAATTCGCACTTGGCAAACACCGTTCCATGGCCCTGAGGTACCAGACGATTGATCTGGATCATGGGGGTATCGCCGATGGCCTGAGCTGCATTGTTGTAGAGCTTGTTTCTGGGCATCATCACGTTCCTTGTATTGTTGGCTTAGGTTGACATCAAATCGACGAAACTAGCGTAACCGGACTATTCCAGCTAGCCCGCTCCTGGCTGGTTGATCCAGGAGATATGGTACCGATAGTCTTAGCGGCTGTTGAGAGCAGGTTGGAGAGAAATAGGCTAAAATTCTAAGGTCGATCCCTAAAATTTAGGATAATTTGTCCGACGGTATTACCTGGTTAATCTCGGAAGGCTCGCCAGGCTTTAGGCAAGAAATACCATCGGTTGTCGATTTGGAACAGTCCATCGTACGACATTCCTGAAGACTCTCCGGGAGCAATATACTTAAATCCGTAGAACTTGGTCTCGGGACGAAAGTGTCGGGATTGAGCGGAATAGCCTCCTGGCAATTCAGACTGGTCGAGTCCAAATACAACGACTTCGGTTTGTTCTGGTTTGGCGGCAGCCAAACCCTGCCTAAGCTCCCGATAGACCTGCTGACAATAGGCCTTCAACCTTGCTAGGTCGTCATCGGAAGCCGCAATGGCGGCAAGTTGCGGCTCCCCTGGCCGGTATTGGCTGGCTTTTCCCAGGTCTTGACGAAGCAGGCTTGCGATTTCGCGTATCGCCTTTTCCACTTGCTGACCTTCATCCGTGTTCATCGGGGGTTCCTGGGTGTTTGATGCCCCAACACTGCTCAGCTTGGCGGCCAAAAGTATGCGTACCCATTGATCTACGACCTGCTCCGACGGTCGCTGCTGGCCTTTGATCGAATAGGCTAAGCGATGAACATCTTTAGGCGCGAGCATGTAGCGTACCATTTGCCGGTGCTTTGCGTCTGGGTCAGGTCCAGAGTAGGCAACTGCAACGATGGCTGAACTGTCGTCCTCGTGCAATATCGAATACTGGGCATCCGGCGTTTTGTTTTTAATTTGATCCATGGCGACCGAGATCAATCGTTTGATGGTCCCAGCCTGTGCGCCATCCAGAATGCGCTCAATCGTGAACATTTCAGTCCACTGGGAAATGGATTGGCCCGGCAAGAAAAAATGTGCACTCGACGAACCAGCAGATTTTTCTTGCAGCCCTACCTGCCAGCCACGTCCATCTAAATCGCATTCGACAACTTCAGT
>DAIRSD010000062.1:0-14605 GCA_036804625.1 Aureliella sp.
GCGCTTTGTCCAGTCGCGAAACTCCCGGTTGAGGAGAGCGCGTGGAAAGCGATGAAAATTTTCTGACGAACTTTCAGCAACTGGATGTGCAACTGACACCCGATCACAGGCAACTGGCAAATCCTATAGAGTTTGTCAAGCCAGGACAAAAGACGGCTGACTGGCAAATCGATGGTATCACCGGGGCCACGATTACCTCTAAAACTGTTACCAAGATTTTGTCCGAAGGATCGGCTTACTGGGTACCGCGATTGTGGCAGAATCGTGCTGAATTTAGCAAGCGACCTATCGAAGATCAACAGTAGTGGAGCGTTCGTCCGATACGAAAGCGAGAGACACGATGAGTAGTGACGAGCAGGCAGTCGTGACTGGAACAGACGAATTTCTGAAAGGCGTTTTTGCGCAGAACAATGTGTTTGTTCAAGTGCTGGGCATGTGTCCGGTTCTGGCAGTCACTAATTCAGCTAGTAATGCTCTGGCCATGGGGCTGGCCACCAGCGGTGTTCTGGTGATGTCAAATATGGCTGTGTCTTCCGTGCGCAAATGGGTACCAAAAGAAGTCAGAATTGTCACCTTCATTCTGCTAATCGCCACGTTTGTTACCATCGTGGACTACTTGATTCAAGCGATCAGCCTGCAGTTGCACAAAGCCCTTGGGGCGTTCATCGCGTTGATCGTTGTCAATTGTTTGATCCTGGGACGCGCCGAGGCGTTTGCATCGAAAAATGGTATTTATCGTTCCGTATTGGATGCACTGGGTATGGGAACCGGTTTTACGCTAGGTCTGTTGTGCCTTGGTAGCGTCCGAGAGTTGATCGGTCGCGGCAGCTTGTTTGGAATTCAGTTGCTGGGAGACGGCTATCAGCAGTGGGTAATCATGATTTTGCCAGCCGGCGGCTTTTTTACCTTAGCGGGATGGCTTCTGCTAATCAACTGGTTCAGCCAACGCCGCCAGACATTGCTTGCAAGCACAGGAGAATCGAAATGAACTCAGAATCGTTATGGACCATCTTCATCAACTCCTGTCTGATCAACAATTTTGTACTAGCCTATTTCTTGGGAATATGTCCCTTCTTAGGGGTGTCCGGCAAGATGGCGACAGCCGTTCGCATGGGTATCGCTGTAACTTTTGTGATGCTTGTCACCGCGATTTGCACGTTCTGCATTCAGTGGTTGCTGAAACTGGTAGGCGCTCCCTATCTGCAGTTGGTCTCGTTTATTGTTGTTATCGCTTCGACGGTGCAATTGGTGGAGATGTTCATCAAACGAACCAGTCCAACCCTTTTTCGTGCCTTAGGGATTTTTCTCCCACTGATTACAACTAACTGCGCCATTTTAGGTTTGGCGCTGTTTCAGACCAATAAAGGTTACGGATTGTTTCAATCTTTGGTCTTTGCTTTTGGCGCTGGTGGTGGGTTCACTCTTGCGTTGGCATTGATGGCCGGCCTGCGCGAGAAATTGCAGTTGGCCCAGTTGCCGAATTTGGTTCAGGGCACCGCCATCACGTTGATCGTAGCTGGCCTGTTGTCAATCTGTTTTATGGGCTTTGCAGGATTGGGAGGCTAGAAGTCATGCGATATCCAGCGTCCACTGATCGTATTCCAACTCACAAGAAAGTAGGCGAACGATCGTGTTGTTAGAAGTCACCAAGGCCGTTCTGGGGACACTGTGTCTGTTGGCGGTATGGATATCGGTCGAAGCCTACCGCAGACGTTATGGGAATGCTTCTGGCATCTCCAGCGATCAAGCTAGCTGCATGGGTTGTCTTGGTTGTAACCAAACAAACGACTGCAGTCGACAGGACTCTGTAAATGATCGAGCCCATTGAGAGCCTGTCCACTTAGAAAACAATCTTAGCTTTTGTTTAGGAGTAGATAATCATGCGACTATTAGACTATGACATTGGCACGCAATACGACGCGCAAGTCTTGGAAAGCAAGCGTTTGACATCCACCGATTCTCCAGACGAGGTGCGGGACATCGTTTTGCAAGTGGAAGGTGGTTTGGAGGTTCAGGTGGGCCAAAATGTCGGAGTACTGGCACCAGGGCAACGCGAATTTGGCCAGCAACACCACCTGCGTTTGTACACCATTGCCGACTTGCCAGAAAAGCTGGACAACGGCCAGACACGTATCAGTCTGTGTGTGAAACGCTGCTGGTACATCGATCCGTATAGCGGCGAGCGTTATCGCGGCGTGGCCTCGCACTATTTGTGCGATCTGCAAGTCGGTGACCACTTGCGATTGTGTGGGCCTTATGGTCAGGCCTTTCCAGTACCTGAGGAACCCGATGCAGCGTTGATTCTGATTGGTGCGGGAACGGGAGTCGCTCCGTTTCGTGCGTTTGTCCGCCATTTATACTATCATGCCCCTGAGTTTCATGGGCGGATCTGGCTGTTTCATGGCGCGAAAACGGGGCTGGACCTTTTGTACATGAACAATTTGCAGGACGATTTCGCTCAGTTTTATGATCGCGGAACTTTTGAAGCTATCGCCGCGTTGAGCCAGCGTCCTCACTGGTCCGAGTCGATCGACTGGCAAGGGGCGATGGCAGATCGAGGCGAAGAATTGTGGCGACTGCTCTCGGACCCCAAGACTTATGTTTACTTGGCTGGGTTGGAACTAATCCGTGATCAATTGGATGCTGTGTTTGTGCAGTTCGCAGGCAAAACCGAAAGGTGGCAGCGTAGAAAAGCTGAGCTGGTAGCCGGTAATCGCTGGGTGGAATTGCTATACTAGGAGGCTGTGTAAGAGTTGTTGTTCAGCACAAAAGGACTCCTTCATGTTTCGTGTGCCGATCAGTCGACGTAGCCTGCTTCAAAGCGCTGCGATGGGTGCGGCAGGGCTTCTGTCAAGCCGTCTGTTTGCTCAAGTACCTGTTGATTATGCTGCGGCCAGTCAAGCTGCCCAGGGAAGCAAATGGGCGGTCGCCACCGCACATCCCTTGGCAACTCAAGCTGCGGCCAGACAGTTCCGAAATGGCGGCAACGCAATTGATGCTGCCGTAGCCGCTTCGCTGATGCTGTCCGTAGTGGATGCACACAACTCGGGCATTGGTGGTGGTGGATTAGCACTGATGCGACTGGCTGACGGTCGACTGCTGGCCATTGATGGGCGTGAAACGGCACCTATGCGCAGCCTGGCCGAACATTATCTGGATGAAAATGGAAAGCCGGTTGTAAGCCGTTCGCAGATAGGTGCCTTGGCGGTAGGAGTACCAGGACTGTTGTCGTTGCTGCAAGAGCTGTCGCAAGAATTTGGGCGATTGAGCTGGCAAGATGCTTTGTTACAAGCGGCTTTGGTTGCCGAGCAAGGCTATGCGATTTCCGATTATTTCGCGAAAGTTTTACAGCGAACAGCCTTCGAGATGAGCCGCTTTCCAGCGTCAGCCGCAATCTGGTTGGATCCCAGTGGCAAACCTCGGCAAGCCGGAGATATGGTGCGCCAAACTGATATGGCTCAGTCGCTACGAAACATAGCACAGGAGGGTACCCACTGGTTCTACCAAGGCGAGTTCGCAGAAAAGATGGAACGCTACATGATTGAGCAGGGCGGCTGGCTGCGAGCCGATGATCTGGCCAACTACAAGACGATCCGTCGAGAGCCAATTGTCGGAACCTATCGCGGACATCAAATCTGCGGATTCCCACCACCCAGTTCTGGCGGCATTCATATCGGTCAGATGTTGGGCATGTTAGAGCCGTTTGACGTGGCCGAGTTATTCCAACAATCGACTGCTACCGGACTGCATTTGCTGGTCGAGGTAATGAAGCGAGCTTTGGCGGACCGCGTTCATTGGTTGGGCGATGATGTTTTTGCAAAAGTACCGCGCGGATTGTTGGATCTAGGTTACCTGAGCCAACGATCCGCTGACATCGATCTGACGCGATCCGTTCGTGTCACCGGCCATGGAATTCCACCAAGGGCCGATATCGATCTGTTTGGGCGCGGGGGACACACAACGCATCTGACCACAGCCGACGCAGATGGTAACGTGGTGGCACTACCTCAGACCGTCAACACAAGATTTGGGTCAAAGATGGTAATGCCGGGCACGGGCATTACGCTGAACAATCAGATGGACGATTTTAGCTTGGCACCGGGTGTACGAAATGCTTTTGGTTTGCTAGGTTCGCAAGCCAATCAAATCTTGGCAGGCAAACGACCACTGTCTAGCATGAGCCCAACACTAGTGCTGAATTCTGACGGAACATTGCGTTTGACTGTAGGTGCCGCTGGAGGGCCGCGAATCATAACCACAGTTTTGCAAGCCATAGTTCGAATGCTCGACTTAGGAATGGCACCGGTCGATGCCTTAGGGGCTCCGCGAGTCCACCACCAGTGGTCGCCCGATCTGGTCATGGTTGAAGACAGGATGCCTGGTTCCATCGTCGAGCAATTACAACAGTTCGGTCACACCGTAAATATCACCGACACTTTGGCCGTGGCACAAGCCATAGAATTCAAAAACGGACAATTCTCATCCGCATCCGACCCCCGCGTCCCATCCTCCGCCGCCGCGCTGTAACTTGAATTTTGGTTGTTCTCACATGCAACACCTAATCGACGGCGAGTCTCTTGTACTAAGTGGTTTCGGTCGATAATGTTCATCCCAATACCATAGGAGCCGCGCTGTGTTGCGTTCCTAGCCAGTGACTTTTTGAGTTTTGGAATGTATTGAAATCCGTGAGAGTTACATATTCAACGATCGAAAGAGGTCCTTTGACAAGATCCACTACAACATGCTTCTCAGCGTCCACTGAGGGGCTGTCCGTTATTCCCCTCAGTGTTCACGCTGTTCTCTGTGGCTATAATTTTTCCAATCTCCTTTATTTGATGTGTAGTTGAGATGAACTTATTCGAACACCTGCATTGATCCCGAAACCCGTGAAAATCTACTCATGACCGCACGACACGCCGCTTCCTTGAAAGACCAGCCTCTCATCGAAAATATCCGCCTGCTGGGACGTCTTTTGGGCGACGTGATCCGGGAGCACGAGGGCGAAACCACTTACGAGCTGATCGAGCGCATCCGTCAGCTTTCCGTGGCGTGCCGTCGGCAGTCCGATGAGGCTGCCGACAAGGCGCTGAAGAAATTGCTCAAGTCACTTACCGACGATCAAGCGGTCTGCGTCATTCGAGCTTTCACCTACTTCAGTCACCTAGCCAATCTGGCGGAAGACCGCCACCACATCCGTCGGCGAGCGGTTCACGAACAGGCTGGGCATGTGCAACAAGGCAGTTTGGAACATACTTGGCAGTGGCTGGACAAATCGGCCGTGCCAAAGTCGCAAGTGGTGACCTTGCTGAACGAAGCTCATGTGTCACCGGTCCTGACTGCTCATCCAACTGAAGTGCAGCGCAAGAGCATTCTGGATGCCGAGCGAGAAATTGCCCGATTGCTGACCGAGCGAGATACGCTTACTCTGCCCCGCGCTCTGGCAGGCAATGAAGCCTTAATGCGCGCGCGTGTACTCCAACTGTGGCATACACGACTGTTACGCTTTACCAAACTAACTGTGGCTGACGAAATCGAAAATGCGATGAGCTATTACCGTAGCACTTTTATGCCCGAGATCCCTAAGTTGTACCGTAGTATGGAAGTGGCACTGGACAATAGTCGCATTGCGCCATTCTTCCGCATGGGTCAGTGGATTGGTGGCGACCGTGACGGCAACCCCAACGTGACTGCTACCACTTTGCGGTTAGCACTGCAGCGGCAATCGGACGTGGCACTGCGACGTTACCTGACGGATGTGCATGGGTTGGGGATCGAGCTGTCGTTGTCCGCCATGCTGTTGCCAGTACCAGCGGCCATGCAGGCGCTGGCCGACCGTTCGCCCGACCGCAACGAACACCGACAGGACGAACCTTATCGCCGGGCTTTGACGGGCATCTACGCGCGACTGGCAGCTACCCTGCGACTGTTGAGCGGTGGTGAAGCCGCGCGGCATGCAGTGATTCCGCAAGATCCCTACCTCAGCGCACAGGCTTTTCTCGACGACCTGCGAACCATTGAAAAAAGTTTGGACCAACAAGGTTGCGGAGCCCTAGCTCAACTGCGTCTCAAGCCGCTTATCCGAGCCGTCGAGGTCTTCGGTTTTCATTTGGCCACTGTGGATCTGCGCCAGAGTTCTGACCAGCACGAATTGGCCATTGCCGACCTGCTAAGTCTGGCCCGACAGGAGTCGGACTACTCGTCGCTGGACGAAGCCAACAAACAGCGACTATTACTGAAACTGCTGAGTGATGCCCGACCGCTGCGCATTCCCCACGCCAGTTATCAGCCTCTCACGCTAAGCGAACTAGGCGTTTTTGAAGCCGCGCGCGACATTCGGCAACGTTACGGCACTGGGGCTATTCGTCACGCCATTATCAGCCATACGGAAACCGTGAGCGATCTGTTAGAGGTGCTGTTGCTGCAGAAGGAAGCCGGCCTAATGACTGGCACGTTGGATCATGATGCCCGCGCCGATTTAATCGTGGTTCCTCTGTTTGAAACCATCGAAGACTTGCGTAATGCACCTGGTATCATGGATGCGTTCTATCGTCTACCAGGAATCACCGAAATGGTGCTGCGGGGTGGCGCGAACGAGTACTACGAGCAGGAAGTGATGCTGGGCTATTCGGACAGCAATAAAGATGGCGGCATCTTCACTAGCAACTGGGAACTCTACCAGGCAGAAACCGCGCTGGCCCAGCTTTTTGACCACCTGTCCAGTGAACTCGGAAAGCCAATACGTCTGCGCATGTTCCACGGCCGTGGCGGGACTGTGGGGCGCGGGGGTGGCCCCAGCTACGAAGCCATACTGGCACAGCCGGCCGGTACGGTGCGCGGTCAAATCCGCTTGACCGAGCAAGGCGAGATCATCGGCTCCAAATATGCCAACCCGGACATTGGCCGCCGCAATCTGGAAACGTTCGTGGCAGCCACCTTGGAAGCCACTTTGCAGCCACCTGGTAAACCTGTTCCGAAACGGTTTTTGGATGCCGCTCAGCGCCTGTCGCAAGCCAGCATGGCCGCCTACCGAGAACTGGTTTACCAGACCCCCGGCTTCACCGAATATTTCTTTAGCGCAACTCCCATTCGCGAGATCGCGGAACTCAACATCGGCTCTCGGCCAGCTTCACGCAAGCCCTCTCAGCGCATTGAAGACTTGCGTGCCATCCCTTGGAGTTTTAGTTGGGGCCAGTGCCGTCTGACTCTTCCCGGATGGTTCGGCTTGGGTACCGCCGTCACCCAGTTGCAGCAGGAACTTGGTGATGACGCCGCCAACCAATTGCTGCGACAGATGGTCAAGCAATGGCCGTTTTTCCGAACTCTGCTGTCCAACATGGACATGGTGTTAGCCAAAAGCGATCTATCGCTGGCTCGACGCTATGCCGAACTGGTGCCTGATAGCAAATTGCGCAAGCGAATCTTTTCAGCCATCGAAGCGGAATGGCACCGGACGCATGAGGCATTGAAGATCATTACAGGACAGGCAAGCCGCTTAGCCGACAATCCGGCCCTGGCGCGATCCATTGAACACCGATTCCCGTACATTGACCCGCTGCACCATTTGCAAGTCGAATTGATCCGGAGATACCGCGCGGGCAGCCAGGCCGAAAAGGTCAAGCGTGGAATTCACATTTCCATCAATGGCATAGCCGCCGGTCTTCGCAATACTGGCTGATGAATTGATCGCGCCAAGATATCGCTTGCCCTCTGTTTGTCACCTCAAATCGGCGATCAAAGCTCCTTGATGCGGATATGGCGGTAATGAGCTTCAGCTGGTGGCCCGCTGTGAATTTGCAGGCCGATGATTCCTTTCTTGTCGATTTTTTCGTCCTCTTCCAAATAATCGACCGTAAGAATGTCGTTCAGCCAGATCTGAATCCGATTCCCCTGACAAAGAATGCGAAATGTATTCCAATTGTCAGGTCGATAGGCTCGCTGGACGACTTCCGCCTCTGGCAGTTCCAACATCTTATTGCGCCGAGATTCATCATACAGCGCTCCCCATACCGCTCGGTTCCAGGCAGTGCCCATGTCTGCTTGATAACCGGACACCTCGTGGTTGTTGGGAATTCGAGTCGTTCGAAACTGAATACCTGCGTTATCACCCTCACCGACCAATTTCGCCTCCAATCGTAGATCAAAATCGCCGTAGACCTTTTGAGTACACAGAAATTCGTTTCTCGGGATCTTTTGGTCTAGCCTACCCGCGATGATTGTTCCGTTCTCGTTGCGGAACCACTCAAACTTGCCCTCCCACCCATCAAGTCCTGAATCGGATACCAGCGCGATAAACCCTTCCTTGTCCGCAGGCGGATCGTCAGCACTTTGTTTCGTCGGCGATACCACATCAGTCTGTTCTACCGCCAAAGTCCAGCCACAAGCTGACAGTACACAGAAAATGCCCAGCCACATAGCCACTATCCATTTTGATAACATAAATCGACTCCTCTTGATCATTTGAGTGGCATTCTAACAATAACTTACTGAACAACAATCAGTCGTAACTTATGGCTCGAAGACGGTAGAGCCAGTGAGACCACTTAGTGCATGAAGGAGAGCAACTGGTCGCGTATTTGCGCTATTTGTAACGCGGTATATGGGAGAATCTCTGATGAAAAAGAACCCTCAAATTGACCTCTACCTGCAAGTGGGATGCGGTCGTTGCCCGTTGGGTGGTACGCCGGAATGTAAGGTACACTAGGCCATGACCTGCACCCCTAGGGGAGATAGACTGAATCAGTCTACGAACAGAAATTCGTTGCTGTTCAATAAGACTCGGCAGAAGGCGGCTAGACCATGCTTCTGGATGTAGGCTGCCGTCAGGATTTGTTCGGAATCGGTCAGTTCACGGAGCAAGATACGGCGAGCGGCTTCTTCGGGCGTTTGGAGTTGTTTGGCCATTTCATCGCTGAAATGCAATACAAATCGGTTGTTGTAAAGGGCTAACGATTGCAGTGCAGAAGAAGAGATGCTACGGGTGGGGGCAAGCATGCCGAGGTCTGGGAAATCCAGCACTTCCATAAAAGGATCGGGCACGCCGCGCCACACAAACCGGTAGATGCTGCGACGATGTTTCGGTAACACCGCCCAATCGTAGGCGTTGTAGTCCAGCGTCGGCGTGAGTTGCACCGGCGGGCCAGTGACAAACTGCTTTACGCTCGGACCACCCAACGTTAAGTCGAGCCGATCGGCAGCGGCCAGTACGAAATCGCGGTAGCAATCTGCATCTAACCTAAGACGATTCATTCGCCATAGAAGGCGATTGTCTGCATCGATACTCGCCGCATCATCGCGATGTGAACTACTCTGCCGATAAGTACCGCTAGTAACGATCAGACGATGCAAATGCTTCAGCGAACCACCACCATCACGCAACTCGCTGGCCAACCAATCAAGCAACTCTGGATGTGAAGGCAGGCCACCCATGCGTCCAAAGTCGTTCGGTGTGTCGCACAGACCGCGACCAAAATGGTAGTGCCAAACACGATTGGCGATGCTGCGCCAAGTGAGTGGATTTTTGGTATCTGCCAGCCAGTTAGCCAGAGCCGCACGACGCGCACCTTCATCGGAGCTTTGCAGTTCGCTGAAACGAGCTGGTAGTGAACTTATGGCGCTCAATGCACCGCTGGTCACCTCCTTCAGCGGCTTGTCAAAGTCGCCTCGCTTGAGCACGTGTACAACCTTCGGTGCGGCAACTGTTGTGGACGTACCCTGTCCGACAGCTAGCAGAACATCGACTTTCGTGGCGGCGGCATAAACCTGAACAGGAGGCGGCAATTTTGCGAGTTCTTCTTCCGCCACCTTGCGCGCTACAAACGCCGCCAGCGCGAGGCGCTGCGATTCGTCGCGCTGAGCAGCGGACAGTCGCAATGCCTTTTCCACCAGCTCAGGAATGGCCGCCGCGCGATCCGCTGGCTGGTCCGTAGCTGAGACTCTCAGCGAGCCGATGAGATGCGCATTTCCAGAACGTTGCTTCAAGGTCAGAGTCAGCTTTGCATTCGCCGGTAAGGCTAGCGGTTCTGCAAGTTCAAAAACGGCATAATGCGAAACTCCAATCGCCGGATGCACACCCCAACCAGTCGCTTCGTTTCCGTCGATAGCCATGGCGGATGTCCAATCTTGCTGGTCAAAATCTGCCGTAGCCCGCGCAAACTTTAGAGTTAAAGGTTGCGCGGTACCGGATTCGAAGAGCTGAGCGTCGAATTCGCTGAGCGTAAGATTACCATTGTCCTGGCGTCCCGGCCCATTCATCGGCAGCGATTGGTCGGCCAGAACGTCAAGACGCAGCGCAGTGATAGAGTTTAGAGGCAGACTACCGGTGATGATATAGGTATCCTTGTCCGGCTTGGCCCCTGAAGATAGCAACACATCGCCATTGCGCGTAAGAGTCGAACCACTGTCCCCTTCCGAACTCACAAAACTGTCGTAGTTTAGAGATACCCAGTTGACGGGAGCATCGCGCGACTTCTCCCACTCGCCGACTAGTTTCTCGATATCTGGTGCCAATAGAACGGATCTGTCTTCCGCAGAAGAGGCCGCAAGCAATTTTTGCCAATACTTCCGAGTCTGTGCAACGGATCCGTCTTCATCGAAGTCAACATTGCCTTCAATCACACCTGCGAAGACCGCCTGTAGTGAGTAGTAGTCTTCCTGCGAGATCGGGTCGAATTTGTGAGCATGACAGCGGGCACAGTTTGCCGTGGTACTGATGAACGCACCCATCGTTTGCGCCACCAAATCGTCTCGGTCCAGGTAGTCAAAATTTACCGGGGCCGTTTGATAGGCACTGTGATCAAAAACGCCCGCACCTAAGAAACCAAGCGCAGCGATAAGCTGTGGCTGCTCCGGAAACAGTCGGTCTGCAGCCAGTTGTTCCTGGATGAACTGCGACCAAGGCTTGTCTGCGTTGAAGGCCTCGATGACATAGTCTCGATAACGCCAAGCGTGCTCGCGAGGCAGGTCGTGACCACATCCGTGCGTCTCTGCGAAGTGGATCGTATCAAGCCAATGGCGTGCCCAACGTTCGCCGTAACGCGGCGAGGCCAGTAGACACTCGACCAGATTCTCAACAGCTCGTTGGTCGGTATCCTTAACAAATGCATCGACTTCTCCCGGCGATGGCGGCAGTCCATGTAGATCGAAGTAGAGCCGTCAACAAAAAAAAAAACAGTCGGCATCCGGAGATGGCGTAAACCCTCGTTCTGCTAATCGAGAGATATTGGGGCGGTCTACCGGATGTTCTACGCCGGAAATTTCTGGCACTTCGGGCGGAACAAGTGGTTTGAGCGACCACCAATCGGATTCACTTGGATGCTGAGTGGGTGCGACGCGAGGATCGGGTGCTCCACGACTTCTCCACTCTTCCAGCAATGCAAACTCTGCATCAGGTAATTTTTGTTCTGGCGGCATTTGTTGCCCATCGTTCGAGCCACTGACCAACTGAATGAGTAGACTCTCGCTGGGTTTTCTGGGGACTACTGCCGGGCCTGAATCGCCACCTTGCTCCCAACCCGAACGCGAGTCGAGTGTGAGCACGCCCTTCATCGTCTTCTCGTGTGAATGCCACTCGAAGCATCGCTGCTTGAAGATCGGTTCGATTTTCTCTATAAAAAAATCATCCGCTCGAGCCTCCCTCAGACCAAAAGAGCCAAGCATCAGAACACAAACCATTCGCAGCGGATAAATTTTTAGCGGCACGGCGCAAGCAGTCCAGTTTTGCTGCCAGCATCTGACCGGAAATGCACTGGACAATGCTGCACTGATCCAGTCTGAACTGGGCAACCTACAACACACTCCTTTTTCTTGAATTGCATTTTGCATGGTTAGCACTTTCCTGGATCACGCCAAAACCTGCGTGACCACATGCCCATGAACATCGGTCAGGCGGCGGTCGACACCGTCGGATCGCACTGTCAGCCTTTCGTGATCGATGCCCATCAAATGTAGGATGGTGGCATGCAGATCGTAGCCGGTAGTGATATCCTCTGCGGCTTGGTAACCGATTTCGTCGCTGACTCCGTGAGTGACTCCGCCCTTGATCCCTGCACCCCACATCCAACTGACGAATGTACCGCAGTTGTGATCGCGCCCTAATGAACCTTGCGAAAATGGCGTGCGACCGAACTCGGTAGCCCAAACAACCAGCGTATCCTCGGCCAGGCCGCGCTGGCGTAGGTCTCGCAACAACGCAGCGATCGGCCGGTCTACGCTTTGCGCCATTGGGGGAAGCTCCTTGGGAATGTTGCCATGGTTATCCCAATTATTGACCGCTCCTTCGGGGCCGCTCCATACCTGCACAAATCGCACACCGCGCTCGGCCAGTCGTGCAGCCAGCAGGCAACGCTTGGCGAAGTCGGCGGTCGGCTTGTCTGAACTGTCTAAACCGTAGGCGCTGCGAACCGACTGGGGCTCGGCCATCACTTCGAATGCTTCAGGAGCACTCAGTTGCATCTTGGCCGCTAGTTCGTAACTCGCAACGCGCGCCGCCAATCGCGAGTCGCCCGGATGTTGCTCGGCATGGTCGCTATTGATCTGATTCAAAAGGGCTAGTCCTTCGGCGCTGGCTTCTGGAGTAGCGAAAGAAAACTGGCCCGACGCATAGAGATCGGCTATGGGCTGCGGGCTCTCGGCCTTGATGACCGTCCCCTGATGAACGGCTGGCAAAAATCCTGCAGTGAAGCAACCACGCCCGTTGTAGGGTAGTCCACGAGCGTCCGGCAGAACAATAAAACTTGGCAGGTTGTCACACAGGTTCCCTAGTGCGTAAGAAATCCAAGCTCCCATACATGGAAAGCCGGGCACAAGAAATCCATTGTTCAAAAGATAGGCGTTCTGGCCATGAACGTTGGAACGACCAGTCATGGCTTGCAGAAACGCCATTTCATCTACAAGTTTGGCCTGCTCAGGAAAAACGCTGCTGACCCATTTGCCGCACTGGCCATGTTGTTGGAAATCGAATGGGCTTTTCATGATCGCCCCTTGCATTCCCGTAGCTCCCTCGATCTTGGTCTTGGAGCCCAATTGTTGACCATCCAGCCCGGCAAGCGCGGGCTTGTAGTCCCACGTATCCATCGGGCTGACACCACCGTTCATAAACAATTGAATCACACGCCGAACCTTGGCGTGATGATGAACGCCTCCGTTGAGTTCCGCTCGTGGTGATGCAACTTCGGATGCTGCATCACGGGAAAGCAGATGTGTGAGCGCAAGACCGGCTAGACCGCTACCCAAGCCTGAGACGAAATTGCGACGGTATGGTAATGGGATGGATCGATTCATACGGTGGGGGCCGAAGTGTCGGTGTTTGGATTGTGGCAACCGATCTTAGTGTATTGGGTAGTGTTAGTCTTGTAGACTGGCAATTTTCTGGCTCAATCTTTGCAACCAACGCGCTGCGGGCGCTCCGTCGGTCACTCTGTGATCAAATGTCAGACTCAGACTCAGTGTCTCTCCGACTTCTACTCGACCCTCACGAACCACCGGCTCTTGGACAATACGCCCGATGCCCAGTATCGCGGCTTGCGGGAGATTCAAAATCGGTGTGAAGGCGTCGATTCCGAACATACCCAAATTCGAGATGGTAAAGGTTGCACCGGAGAGTTGGCTTTGAGTCAGCTTACCCGCACGCGCTTGATCGATCAATTGTCTAGTGATTTTGGCGATTTCCATCGCCGACAATTGATCGGCATGGCGAACAACGGGAGCTAGTAATCCTCCCGAAGTATCCACAGCGGTTGCGATGTGAATAGCTGAATAAGTGTGTATGCCGCCACGATACCAGCAGGCGTTCAGTTCAGGTTGGTCTCGTAGAGTTTGTGCCACCAAGTGAATTAGGACATCGTTGTAGCCAGGAACCGGTTCATCATCAGAAAGCATCTTCTTGAGTCGCTCTCGATAAACGACCAACGATTGAGCATCGACTTTAGTGGTGAGCGTGACAGGCGCGGCTTGGTGAACTCCAGCCGACATCCGCTGCGCGATGGATCGCCGAAGTTTGGAAGCCGCTTGATAGCTGCCGGGTTCGGTGGGCGGTATCTCTTGAAACGGGATGTGGGCTGAAGTCGGGTCCTCTTGACGCCGGCTGGAAAGGATGTCTCGCTCGCGAATTCGCCCGCTGCGACCAGTACCCGCGACTTGTGTCCAATCAATTCCTAGTTGGCGAGCGGTGTGGCGAGCACGAGGTGTGGCAACTACACGTTTTGTGTTCGAGTTCAATAGCAGATTCTTGGCCGACAGACCAGCAGCCTGTGAAAGATCGCCGCTCAAAACGCGACCAGTGGGATCGGGAGTTGGCACGTGGCCGAGGTCAATTCCTAGCTCGCGGGCTAGTCGACGTGCTGCGGGTCCTGCGGCTCGCGAGGTTGGATAGTGGATTGCGTCGCGGCTTGTGGTGAACGATGAAGCCAGCGCCTGCGGCTGGGCGGTAAGTGAAGGGGGCGCAGCGGTAAGCAAGGGAGGCTTGTTACCTACTGTGCTGGGTGGTTGCTCTGAGTCGCTTAGCAGAAAGCCGACTACGTCGCCAACTCAGACTTGAGAGCCGGTTTGAGGGGCATCGGCGGTCACACAAAGTGTTCCTGAGTCAACGGTTTCAATCTCCTGCGCGGCT
>DAIRSD010000063.1:0-14570 GCA_036804625.1 Aureliella sp.
TAAAGTTTAGCATCTTTACATGACAGTAACTTTTGGAACGTGTTGATTGGTGAGAATAGCTGTTTTTTTCGCCTAGCCCGTCATAAATGTATAAAACGTTTCAAGTAGGTAGATTGGCGTGCCGAAATTTAACCTCGGATGAGCTTTCCGTCTGGATGGGGTCACACCTAATGGGCGGCAAGCAACGACTATGCACAAAGGGGGGCAATCTTTTGTAGCGAGTCGGTGTTCCGCTGGTAGATAACCTAGCCGGATTCGCGGTGCGCCAAAGCGTGCTGCCGCCAAACCGCCGCGTTTCGATGCTCCACTTTCTCATCTGTTCGTCTCATCCCAAGGGCTAGATCCGATTGGACCAAGCGTTGGCCTTTTTGCAACGAAACTCCAGAGGTTCGACAGGCCAAGAACTTACCCGCAATTACGCTGCGACCCAAGAGTGGCGACTTCGGTTGACCACCGCAACTTGCACCGCAGACCACCTGTTTGAGACACCCGATTTAAGACGAGGAGGGGATTCCGATGCGACGATTTCTCTTAAGCGCGATGATCGCTTCGATCACTGCCGGAGTGCCCGGTTGGGCTCTGGCTGGCGATCGCGATATCGCCAAAGCCGTATTGGGCGAGCTGGAGCACTACAAGCAGGCTGGCCATCTGGAAGGATTTGATATCAAAGTAAAGGTCGACGAAGGTATTGTCTATCTTTCTGGCGACGTGAAGAGTCGTCAGCAGAGGTCCATTGTCTCGACCGCTGCAGCTCGTGCAGTCGGTGAAGAGAACGTGGTCAATGATGTTCGCGTCCGAACTGCAAAAACTGCGGCTATGGTTCAACCCGCCTCCAACGTGGAAGTGACTGAACCGGCAAATTCGCAAGACATGCGGATCACCGATTCGATATACGAATCCTTGGCCCAGGCCAAAGCCGCAGGTACCCTTCGAGGATTTGACCTGGATATCAGCACCATCAAAGGCGATGTCTGGATTCGCGGTAGTGTATCCAACGAAGACCAGAAATCGATGGTCCTGGACGTAGCTCGCCGGACTCGCGGTGTAGCTCGAGTGATCGACGAAATCACTGTCAAGCAAGGTTCGCTGGTTCGCCCCGTTTCCACCAACGTGCCCGAGCCACCGATGTCTTCGCTGGCTCCCATGCCAGTTCCACCTGCGCCACGCCAGGTGCCACATGGTTCTAGCATGCCAAACATGGGACATTCCGCCGTGCGAACTCCACAACCGTTTGCACCAAGTAATTTTGCTAGCCACCAGCAAGTTGTAGGAGGTGTTTCTGGAGGCCCAGCCCCCATGCACCACGGAGCCGAAGTGGGCATGAACGCTCCTCGCTACGACCAACCCAACCTGCCGAACTACGCGTGGCCCAGCTATGCAGCCTACCCCAACTATGCAGCGGTAACCTATCCCAAGCAGTACAGTCCGTCTGCATGGCCCTACATCGGTCCCTTTTATCCCTATCCTCAAGTTCCCTTGGGATGGCGCAAGGTTAGCCTTCAGTGGGATGACGGTCTGTGGTATCTGGACTTCACCAGTAAATAACCCGCAGCCTCGTTCGACGACGATCTGACGAACAATCCCAATTGCATTACCGCCCATCTGGGCGTCAACGGCCTGGCAAGTCTGACCCACTTGCTGGGCCTTTTTTGTTCTATCCCTTGCATCACGAATACTGCTCGCAGAGCGAGATGCAGGCAAAAGCATTCTAATAGCAGCAAATGCCGATCTGTTAAATCAATCAAATCCACGCTGCAAAATCGTAAATACCCGCAAGTTTTGCGTACCTTAACAACGATAAACCTCTTATGTCGAAGGGAATCAGCCCGCTTCGCATCGTGTTTCAGTAGATGGCAATTGCCGGAACTGAATGCCATGCAAAAAGCGTATCGCCGGGTGGGCATGGGCTGACACTCACCTTCTGGGAGCCCTGAGTTGATACGAGGGATCGATCGATGACACGATCAACGAACATGAAGAGCTGCTACTTGTTATTGTCAGCCTGCCTGATGTCGGCTGCTGGCTGTGCTTCACTGCTACCTATACCGGTTTCTCCTTACCTGCAAGATCAGGAGGAATTGGATTTTCACAATTACAAGCGGTACGAACGGGTCCCCATCCTTGGTCCAACCACGGCTGGTGGACCAGCCATTGCACTCGATCCACCCAGCGATGACGAGGTGATGCAAGCCCTGGAGCGAGCCCGCCCGGTTCGCGGAGGCATACCACTGCTGCACGAAAAGCAGCGCAATCGAGTGCGAATCGTCAAAGAGAAGATCGCTGACTATACCGCTCCACCGCGATTTATCCCTTTGATTGGAATGGCCAGCCTACATCACGCTCACTACAAATGTACGGTCTACTTCAGCGAACGAACGATTAACGGTTGGCCTGTGCCCTACACCTTGGAAAACGAAGAAGCCGTTGAGGTCCTTTACATCGACCATAACCACTTCCACATGTGTGGCAATCCGGAACTTGGCACACTGGGCTCGGCCGGGCCGCAGTAGCAAACAAGCTCCAATAGCTACTTTCGTACATCACTGAATGCCTCACCCGGCACATCAGTCCAAAATGCCCAGAGCCAATCACTCTGGGCATTTTGCTATTCCAAGTTGTCCGATTAGAATGAACCCACGAATTTCGTACCATAGCTCTGCGGGATTCGCAATTGAATTCCCTGCTACGGTGAGCGGCAGATGAAAACTCACCCCGAATACCAGCCCAACGCGCTATCGAGTGTGTCTCGAACCAATCAACTGACTCACTCGCTGGCGCATCAGGCTGGAATTGTGGCCAACGCTGTTCGCCTGATCGGATACTTTTCACGCTAATCGCTCAAATGCCTTGCGCTGTTATTACTGGTAGTTCTTCTGGCATCGGACTAGCAACCGCTCGCAAGCTGGTTCAGCAGGGCTATTCGATCGTGCTGCACGGCCACACCAACGTTCGTGGCCTGCAAGCGGCCGCGATGGAATTAAAAGCGGTTTTGGTTAGCGGTCAGTCGATTCGCTGCATCACAGCGGACATCGCTTGCAGGCATGCTTGCAGACAAATGGTGCAAACCTGCTTTTCCTGGTACCCGAAGATCGATCTGTGGTTCAACAATGCAGGCGCGGATGTGCTGACTGGCGAAGGTCGCTTATCGAGCTTTGACAGCAAACTGGAAAGGCTTTGGCGCGTGGACGTTGCTGGCACCATTCGCCTAAGTCGTTTAGTTGCTGACCGGATGCAATCGGCAGGTGCATCGGTCGGCTTGCCAGGGATCATCAACACAAGCTGGGACCAGGCAGCATTGGGAATGGAAGGTGATGCAGGGCAGTTGTTCTGTACGGCGAAAGCGGCTGTCAGCGCTTTCACGACCGCTTTCTCGCTTTCTGTTTCACCACTGGTTCGAGTCAACACGATAGCGCCAGGCTGGATTCAAACAGCTTGGGGGCAGCAGCAGACCAGCGGACGTTGGAACCAACGCGCAATCAGCGAGTCTCAACTGAAGCGATGGGGAACTCCCGAAGACGTCGCTGAAACCGTCTGCTGGCTGGCCAGTCCCGCAGCTAGTTTTGTGAACGGGCAGACCATTGCTATCAACGGTGGACGAAGGTACTACATTGATCCGAGTCCTTAAGTTTGCTAGCACCAGCGCGGTCGCCTTGACATTCCCTTCTCAGGTTTGTTAGTCAGTATTGTCTGAAACACCTGTGCGATCGCCATGTTTTTTTCCAACCCCATATTGCGGCAGATACTTACTGCAACCATCGTTGGCCTTTTGCCAGTGACGGCTGGTTGTCGCACGCTTGCTCCGATCTATGTTTGGCGTCCGCCCCAAGTGGCCACAACCACTCATGCGCGCGTAGCCTTGGCTCCGGTCGTTGCCGCTCCCGAGCTTTCCGCAGCTATCGAAACGGCCATGTTGGCTCAGCGCCCTGCGGCACGCGCCGATCTAGCCGTGTTGACTCCCATGCAACTTCAGCACGCAGCCCCAGTTCGACTGGCTTCGACCACTGGCCTAGCCAGCGATCTAGCAGCTCTGGAAGCGGCCAAGTGTGCAGGCGCTGACATCCTGCTTTTCGGCCAGGTACACTCGTGCAACATTGATTGGTCCCAGGATACTGCTGGAACAGCCAAACTAGCCAGCGTCGATCCGGGTCAAAATTTGCTCGAAAGACTGGGGCTGCGGAGCAAGAAGGATGCGGGCTATCACATCATGCTATACTGGAATGTCCTGGATGTACGCACCGGAAAGTCGCTCGGTTCCCAACAGTTCAAGCTGCATTCACGCGATTTGAACGCTCGGTATCCAGACCTGAATTCCATGGCGGAGCAACCAGGCCTGCAGTTGATCACAGGTTCGGCAAGAGAGAGCTGGAAAGCGGTTGCTCCCTACGTGGTTAAGGAGGAAGTGCTACTAGCTAAACCTGTGTTCCAGCCCGGATCATGGCGAGTCCTAAGGGGGGTGCGTGCGGCCAAACATGGTAACTGGCAAATGGCCGAGTATCACTGGCAGAAGGCGGCTTGGAAGTGGCTGCCAACTCCAGCCGCTCATCACAATCTGGCGATCGCTCGAGCAGCCCGCGAAGATTTTGCCGGTGCCAAGCAGCAATTGCAACACGCAACCGGACCGCTCAGCCTGCGACTGCCAGCCGAGACTTTGGTTTGGCTGGATGACAACCATCGCATGTATCATCAGGCGCATCGGTTGGACAAACCCGCAGAAGGTTGGTCGTTTCCAGATTATGTTCCTCCCACCCAGCAACTTTCCGTCCAACAAGTCAATGAAAATGACCTACCCTGGTGGAGCGGGTTGCCATTCTCGCCGGTTGTCAATCCTTAGGCAATGACATAATCAATCGATTTGTAACGGGCAGCAAAGAACCATAATGGCGAGCGAAGACTACAACACGATTCCGAAAAGCCAACTTTACTCTCTTGGCGGAAGGCGTGGATACGTAGGGTGGGACAAGCGAGCTTTGGGGCCCCAAAACTATGGCATGAGAACAACCTTTCAGAAAGCTATCGGACTCTTGATTCCTCAAAGTGCAGCGAGCGCCAGCCCACCATGGGAGCTATTCAATTGCTGATGGGAATCACCGTAACACTAATTTCATCTTATCTTCACTAATCTGGGCGGAACACCCACGACACCTAAGAACTACTTACGGCCAGCATTCATTATGCGATGCGGGCAACACAATAAGAATGCTAACGACAATCCATCTCGTACAATAGAAAAGCGACACTTCTGGACGAACGCCGTTATGAAGTGTAAGAAAACCTTCGAAAAACAGCTTACAGGTAGCCTTCGCTACTTGGCTTGCTGAGGCGGTTCGGAATTTTCTGAATCTTGCAGCGAAGATTCTAGCTGCTGAGATCCCACGTGATAGTTGTGACACTGAGTACAGCTTTGTGAAGCACCTCCGGCCTGATGGCAGGCACTGCACTGCGACTTTTCTATGGCCTCAAATTCCTCAGCGAAACACTGACTATAACTGGCCACAAATTTCTTTCGGTCTCGGTTAGAATCTTGGCGATAGCTCTGGAGCGCGGCCGCGTAGCTTTCTGAGCGCTGCGAATTCAACTGATGACAGTGACGGCAGTCGGCGGTGCTGGCCAAGGTCAAATGCGGACGATGGTCAAATTTGGTGAAGTGCTTGAGCCCATCGTCCCGCCAACTCCTCCAGTAGTCAGCCTGTGCGATATTCACTGCGTTCTCATGAGGCAAGTGACATTCACGGCAGGCTCGTGCAACTTCCGAACCCGGCGAAAACTCGGGCAGAAAGGCCCCGGCAGCTTCACTGTGCGTTGACAATTGGTCAACGGCGGCTTGATCAGTCTGTAGAAGCGATGCAAACTGTATCCAGGCCCCAACTACCGGGTCGGCATGTCCGCGTGGCATGTACTTCAGGCTGTAGAGCTGCGAATCGAGATACCAACCACCACCAGCAAGCTGCTTAGCCGCAGTCATCTTTACACTATTTGACTGGTCAGACTGAGCACCAGGCAACAACGGGGCCGTGTGCAAATCATCGGTCGCTTGCTGGCTAGTCAGATCATCATCTTCGCTCAGCAGTAGATCGCTCTCCTGCGCTGATGCCTGCGGTCGCCCTGAAGCTGTTTGCTGCGGGGCAATCACTGGATCGGCAGGCGTTTGAACGGGTGATTGTCCTGGCGCTTGACTAGGCGTTTGAGTTGGAGGCGTCTCATACTTCAGGCCCTTGGTTGAGGAACTGCGCAGCAGGTCCTCAGCAGACTCGGCCTGACTTGAGTCATCGTCGTCAAGCAGAAGATCTTGTGTGGCAACGAGCCGGGCAGGAATCGGCTTGTCGTGAACCTGCACGATGGCTTTTTCGTTACCAAACCACTGGCTTTCGATCTGCTTGAACAGGTCGATGGGCAAGCCGGAGAGCATCGTGGTGATCAATTGCCTTTCTTGAATTTTCAGCTCGCGGCCAAGCTTGTTTACAGCCACACTTTCCAGTCGACTCTGCCAGGCCGCCTGCCCTTGGTAAGCAGTATCTTGAAATAGCTGTCGCATCGCTAACGCGATCGTACGTACTGCGGCTACCTGAGCAGGATTATCGCTTTGCACTCGACTTAGATCACTGCTGGGGAAACTTATTAACGCCTCGGACGCTAACGGGTCGGCACTTAACAGCAATCGCATTGGAAATGTTAAGGGGCCATCGAAGCCGAATCGAGCGCCTGCTGGCCATTGAACTAAGCTCGGGTGCGTATTCGCAGCGTCAGACATGTTCAGGCTGGGCAGTTGCAGAATTGCCCAACCGTCTGTCGTGGCAGCTCGCAGGGGCTGATCGTGACAACTTTGACACGCCCGCTCGAAGCTGACCGTTCGACTGATGCCCGATCCACCTTCTTGGTCGACATCGTGACAAGATCGACATTCAAAACTGGCATTCTTCTGTGCAAAGTGCTTTTGTTGGTGAGCGACGTGATCAAAAGCAATCCGCCGTCTATCGCTGCTAGGAAAATGCGTGAACTCGGGATGTCCGCTGCTAAAACTGGAAAACTGGATCTGATGGCAACTCTGGCAGCGCTGATCGCTGATTGCTTGCAGATCGTGATCGTGGCCATGATGCTCCTGATGACACTGAGCACATTTGGTACCCTGAGTATGCGATACAAAAGTCAATTTCTGTCGCTCTATCGCCTGACCGCTATCCTGATTAGGAAACTGCCAAGGCATCAGGTCATGAGGATTGCCCGCTAGTGCGTCAGGCATGTGAGACTGATGACAGCTTTGACACAGTTGTTCTTGGGTGCTGGCAGCGGCCCCATGAGCACTGGGGTGACATGCCGCGCAGCGATCTGTTCCCAGATTGCCGACCAAAATTTGTGCATGACTTGAGGAAAGTTTTCCTGGGGCAAAAAATTCTTGGCTTGGCAACAGGGTCATGCACAGGAGCAGCGCTCCGGCTGTTAACAAAGCGCAGTTCATAGCAAATGTATTGCGCGCATACCAAGGATTTTTGACAGGCGTGCAGGGCAGGGCATCCTGTCGGTCTTCCTGACAACCTGTGTTCTTCAGTTGACTAACCTCACAATGACCGGACCCCGCGCAAACCTTGGAGCAGGTGGAATCGCCACATTTGGCAACCCACTGATCCTGGCAACACTTTCCCCAAGCGGATGGACCCAAAGTACACGACTTGCCAATCTGCGCTAGGCCGCACAGATATGCGGCTGAAGGATTGGGACGTGGGTGCGACACATCACCTGATGCCGATTCTTCACAGTTCTCTGGTTCGTTCATAGCAGCTTTCCTGAAAATCCAAGGACCAAAGCCACGTGAACCGCAATCAAAATAACCAACGACCATGTCAAGGCGGCATGTACTTTGAAGAGCCACCGGAGTCGTGACTGCAATGCCAATTGATAGTCCAGATCATCTTTCGACTGAACTATCGTCGAAAGCTGTTGCCGACAATCCAATCCACTGCTTGCCAGATAGCGGTCCAGGTCGGCAAGTTCCAACAGCAACTGACGGCGGCGGCCTCCAGTTGGCAACAGGCGATAGAGCCAACTTCGTTGAGTCTGAAAATAGGGCAACAGACGACGCTGATAGTACTCGGATAAAGTCGCTCCTTCGCCCAGCTTGGTAGAACTGAGCGCCACGCGATGCGCCTGTTCAGCGACGGCGTATTGCAGTGCAGGTATCTGTTCCAGTGCATGCTCTTGCCTAAGCGCCGACAAGCGCAAGGGCGTTAGACGACTGAGCACACCCAACGCAAATCCGCTGACTGCGACAAAAATAAAACAACCGGCTAAACACAACTCAAAGGGACCTCGAACTGGCCAGCGGATGTGCATCAAGAATACTAGCGATGTAAAAGTACCTGCATACACGTGCCACTGCAGCCACGCGGCTACCGGACCGACGCGATAGGTCACTATCCGCTTGCGAATGCTAAGCAGATACAAACTGCTGGTTGCCAACAACAGCACGATGCCAGTAAAAGTTGATTCGTCGCCCAATCGGCGACTGATCCAGTCCACCGCCAAAGCGGTCAGCGCGACGGCGGCCATTGTGACTGCTATTAGGCGCATTCTTTTTCGTGTCAACATTAGGCAGCTCGCTTGTCGATGTGTTGACTGAGTTGTTGTATGTTGGATAAATCAATGCGTACTAAAGCATCGTGTGGACAAGCCGATTGACAACTAGGCTCTGTACCGACCGATGCGCACAAGTCGCACTTGGACGCTGCTAAAATGGGCTGGCCTGTCACCTGATCCACTCGCGCTCGACCCCGTCCATCCTTGGTGGCTACCATGCGAATATTGCTGTATGGACAACTCTCCGCACATGACTTGCAACCGATGCAGGTACTGGCGGTGATGTCCACCAAACCACTGTCAACGTCCCGATGGATCGCACCGGTTGGGCAACCGATCATGCAGACTGGGTCCTCGCAGTGCATGCAGGCTTGGGCAAACATCCATGGCCCGTACTGAGGGCCTTGGCGTACAAAAACCGGCGTCCCACCATGCGTGGTCGCACAAGCGCGAACACAATCGTCGCATCGAGTGCAGCGGTGTAAATCGATCAACATGGCTTGGCGCCCATTCATTAAGCGCTCTTCAACCAAGAATTCCAATAACCCCGTATCAAGCCCATCACCATTGGGCGATAAGGGAGCATCCAGCACGGGCTGTCCGTACTCGTAGCGCGGTGTTTCAATCGGCGATGGAAGGTCATCGCGGCGGACAAAGGGAAGGACGTTCTTGAGCACTACTTGCTTGGGAATACTCAGTACATCCAAGTATCCGATGGCTCGCAACGTTTCTTGGTAGGGCAGGGGAGGGGACTGTTGACCCTGCTGAGCATTGTGAGTTAATTCAGCCAATCCGAACATTTGACCTTTACCAAGATAGGCTAACGTGCGATGCCCGGCTCCCTGACGTCGGCTCAACCTAGCAAAGCCACTACGAACGATCCATAACGCACCTGCGTATTGCCCCTCCTCAGCGACCAAAGGTTCCGAGGTAATTCGTTTTGCTGGCGGAAGCCCCGATTGCTTGCGGTACTTGGCGTACCATTCCAGGTCACCAAACTGTTCCAATTTGGTATTGGCTACGACTTGATCTAAGTGTTCTTCAGGCACAAAACGAAACAGCGGGATCTCCCTAAGACTACTCTTGAGCACCTGACCACGATAACGTTCGTCAAGGATTTGTCGGAAGGCCGGATCTTGTTTTAGTAGACGCAGCCCCTGCCAGCGTATCTCCAGCACAAGAGTCTCTGATTCAGCCATTGCCGAAAATTCTCGCGGCGTTCGGGTGACTGCGGCCATTTCACCAAACAGCTCGCCAGGTCCGACGCTTGCGGTTTGATGCGTCGACAGTGCACCTGCGATGTCCTGGAGGACCATACGCGGTGCATGACTTTTTCCAGGCTGTTCGGGTCGAACCGCCAACTGCACAGGCACCTCCTGACGTCCACTGGCATCCAGCCGACGCGTCTGCGAACGGCTTCGCTGGCGAGCGCGACGATCCGAATTCGCATCAGGCCGATTTCTGTTAAATCCCAAAAGACTTAACCAACTGGAGCGACGTTGTCGGTGCTGCCTGCGGCGCGAAATTTCCTCCTCGGTCAGTAGCCGAGTCAGAAATATTCGAATCTGACCATCTAGTACTAGAAATGCAGATCCTCCATACTGTCCCTCGCGAAAAACAAGATCTCCAGCGGCAAGTGGCAACAAGCGGCAATCGTTCTTCAAAATTTCTGTTAGCGGGGCATGATCCGAAAATCGACTCGCGTCCATCGCGACAAACGGAGAAAGCTTCAGTAGCCACTGAACCTTCGAACTGTCCATACTTGCATCCAACGGATGATCCCATCGCTCTGGACGCACAGTCTGAATTGCCTCTGTTTTCATCGGTTGAATTTCCTGAAAGCAATCCCTACGTTGTGCGAAATTTCATTCAAAATCTATTTGGCTACTGGCGTACCCGCTCCGTTTTCGGCTTTGGGAGTCTCGTCAGGCTGTTGATGAGATGCCGTCTTGACCGGGGCCTCCGCAACAATCGACTCGAAGGTACGACCCGAAAGGTATTGCTCTAAATTGTCATTTTTCTTCAGTCCTGGAGTCGCTTGGGTGGGAACAATCTGTGAGCCGGCAAATTCGGTGCCGCTGCGAACAGAACCGCGCTGGAAGGGCCCTACGCCCATGACCCAAGTCGATCGCGAGTCGCTGTTGGACTGCGCCACGCCACTTTGCCAGTACGGCAAACGACTGTCCTTGTAGTAAGCGAAAACGGCTATCTTATTGGCACCCATCTTGTCTTCGCGTCGCGCAAGCGAAAGCTCAGGTATAGGTGGTAATAGCGTGGTCCCAGAGACCGCCGTTGCCGCAGTGGATATGGCATTGCTGGCAGGTACGCCATAGATCAAGTCATGGCCATCGATGCCTAACGCACCAACACGCGGTTCTGCTATGATTTCCGCGTCTTCGCGGGAATCAACCAGCAGCACGCCAGCAGCAAACATTTGCTGACGCAGGGAACTAATCAAATAATTCGAGTCAATTGCTAAGGGCTGCGGAATAGGTGAAACCGTTGTGATTGGCTTATTAAGATAAGTCGAATCTAGAAAGACTTTCTTGTAGCTTAGCGGGCTAAAGTCCAACTTGGAGACGGTAGCGTCCACCGCATTGCTCATCAGCAACTGCTCGGTAGCCGTGCTCTGCTTGGTGCTGCCACAGCCTATACAGGTGCATAGAACCACACAGCCACTCAGCAGACTTAGTGCCCAATGGTTTCGGACCAGAAACAGAATCGCCCTATGTAGTAATGCCATCTCCAGAACCAAATCTGTCGTTGCGATCAAAAACTTTTCAACTCCTCCCAATAACGAATTTTCCTTGGGCAAGGCAATAGAAATCCGCGGGATCCGAACCGATTCAAGACTGATGCCAGCAATTATTTTGGGTAAATCGGGAGTTGCCGAGAAACCAGCAAAAATGATGGTTCGCAGTTTTCCAGTAGAAAAGCCAAACACACTGTGAAATTGCTATCAAAACTTAGGCAAAATAAGACAGCTCTCGCTGATGGCCAACTAACTTGTTTGGAAATTTAAATGTCAGGGAGTTCTGGCGAACTCCACTACGAAAACGGCGCACTGCGGTGATTTCTGGCCTATAGCGCCTTGCCAGATCAGAAACTGCGAAGCTTGTTGGCTGCGTTAATCAACCAATCTGCGGCTTGGTCGATCTCTTGAGTAGTATTGAACCTACCGATTCCAAACCGCAGACTGCTGCGGGCCTGGTCCTCAGTTAGTCCTATGGCTTGCAGCACATGGCTGGGCTCGGGATCAGCGCTAGTGCATGCGCTTCCACTGCTGACCGCCAAATCGGGCATCAACAACATCAGGCTCTGTCCCTCCAGCGGATAGAAACTGCAGTTCAAATTCCCGCCCAATCTGACTTCCGGTCGCAAAGGCGGACCATTAAGGACCAATTCTGGAATCTCTCGAAGCCTCCGATAAAGCTGCTCGCGTAGATCACCGATTCGAATTTGATCTTGGTCCATGGTGGCCAGGGTATTGGATAGCGCAACTTGCATGCCGATAATTCCCGCAGTATTCAACGTGCCGGACCGCAAGTTGTGCTGCTGTCCTCCGCCTACGATTTGGCCCTGTAGTCGAACCGCACGTTCCCGACGCCTAACATATAGGCCACCAACACCCTTGGGGCCATAAAACTTGTGAGCGGAAAAACTCAATAGATCAACGTCCAGTTCATCCACGTCAACTGGCAAACGCCCAAGAGCTTGGGAAGCATCCGTATGCAAATAGCAACCCGCTTGACGGCAGATCGCCGCGATTTGAGCCACAGGCTGCAACGAGCCAATCTCGTTATTGGCCAGCATGATACTGACCAGTGCGGTTTGGTCGTCCACCATCTGCGCCAGACGTTCCCAATTCACCACACCTGGCAACTGGGAATCCTGTTTCTGAACGGGCAACAACTGAACGTCAAATCCCTGCTGGCGTAATCGCTCCAGCGGCCCGAGAACCGCCTTGTGCTCGGTTACTAGGCTGACCACCTTTCGACGCCGCTGACGTGGGTGATGCATCACGCCCATCAGCGCCAAATTATTGCTTTCCGTGGCCCCACTGGTGATCACCAATTCGTCTTCGGCTGCACCCATTGACCGTGCAAATTCAGCGATCGCGCTATCGACCATCTGAGCCACATCGCGACCCGCCTGATGAGTCACACTGCCTGCATTGGCATAGTGTGCCCCCCAAAGAGGCATCATGGCCTCCAAGGCACATGGGTCCAGCGGCGTTGTAGCTTGATTATCTAGATAGATCATGACAAGCCAAAACACGAGCTAAAACAAATTGGCCAAACACAATTGACTCCAACTTTCCAAACGCTCCCACTGAGACTTCAAGCTATGCACGGAGACAAACCCACTGTCGGTAAGCTCCGATTCTCTGGCTCTGGCCGCTGGCTGATCCAATGTTAGCCGATGGACCACTCCCAAGTGAACTCGTCCAACCGCATTGGTATCATCGTAGATAAACCCCACCAGCTCCTCCTGATAGGGACTGTCAATAATCATCTCTTCAGTCAACTCTCGCATCATACCGCTTCGATATAGATCTTCGCCGGCCGCATCCTCGCGTGAAATATGCCCGCCAATGCCGACACTGCGCAGCGCATGCAGCCGCTTTTCGCCTTGACCTTTACCGCGAGTGTATTGAAACACGTGCGGTTGGCCTTCCAGATAACACTGCAATACCACGTAGGGTATTAGTTGCTTGAAACTAGTATCCTCTTCTACAGTGCTGCGAGGCCGAAACTGCATGAACTCAGGTGCCAATAACGACTGAAAGGATTGGCTGCAAAAAGGCTTGAAGCCACTGAACGCTCCCAAATCCAAAAGCCGAGCCTCTGGAATTACCAGAACTTCTTCTTCGCTCATCATCACTCTCCTGATTCTTACACGATCAACATACAATCGCCATAACTGTAGAAGCGATACTTTTGCTCAATGGCCTGATGGTACGCATCCATCACCAATTCTCTGCCAGCAAAAGCGCACACCAGTGCTAGTAAAGTACTCTTCGGCAAATGAAAATTTGTCATCAATGCATCCATGGCCAGAAACTGATAGGGTGGGCGAATAAAAATATTAGTTTGACCGCTCCAAGCTTGATACGGACTGCCGGTTGCCTGTGCAGCGCTTTCCAGGACGCGAACCGATGTCGTCCCAACCGCAACGACACGTCCCTGCTGGCTTCGGCACTTCCGCAATTTTTCTGCTGTCGTTTCGGGCAGCTCAGCCCACTCGCTGTGCATCAAGTGTTCGCTCAGTCTCGCTGCAGAAACCGGCCTAAAGGTTCCCAGTCCTACATGCAAAACAACCGAAGCGGTCGAAACGCCTTTCTGTTGAAGATGCCTAATCAGATCCGTTGTAAAATGCAGGCCCGCAGTTGGAGCAGCCAACGAACCGGGTTGCTTGGCATAGACGGTTTGATAACTTTCCGCATCTCGATCGACCATCTGTCCGTTGCGAATATAAGGTGGCAGCGGCACACGCCCAAATCGCTCGAACAGATCTTCCAGTGACATCTGTTGATCGACCGGACGCACCGCCAAATGTCCGCTTTCTAACTTGGCGAGTACCACCAAGGCAGGTTGCTCCCGCCCCTCGCGATCCTGTAGCGCCAGCGTCTCACCAAACGCTAATCTGCCTCGCGTCTTGCTGAGTATCTCCCATACCCCCTGATCGCCCGACTGAAGGAATAGTCCTTCCCAGCGTCCGCCAGTCGCGGTACGCGATCCAACCAAGCGAGCAGGAACGACGCGGGAGGTATTCAGTACCAAGGCATCGCCCGGCTGAATCAAATCGGGTAAATCTCTGACATAAAGATGACTGATTTCTTTCTGCCGACGATCAATCAACATCAGCCTAGCGTCGATGCGGTGTTCAGCAGGATGCTGGGCAATTAGTTGACGCGGCAAATGATAGTCATAGGATTGCACTAGATCGGCATCCCACTGGGTCTGATTCATTAGTCTCTGCTCCAACTTGACCGGTAACTT
>DAIRSD010000064.1:0-14558 GCA_036804625.1 Aureliella sp.
CATGAATACTCGTACCCATATCGGCCAGCCCATAGGCCAGCGATTCCAGTAGCTTGGGAGTTGTAAACATGCACTTGATATCGTGGCCCGCCGAAAGAATCGTAATGGCCTGTTCGATGCAGTGCTGCTTGTAGGCTTCCAAGTGATCCATCCAACCCTTCTTGATCAGCTTGACCACCCACCTTGGATCCAAGTCGATACAGAAGCAGATGCCGCCTCGGAATTGACATAAATGCTCTACTGCCAATCTCAGTCGACGCGGCCCCGATGGTCCTAGCATCAACCAATTGGCTCCCTTGGGAAAATATTGATCAGGCAGCGTGCTACTGAACAGTTCGTAATCGATACGAAAATCGTCAATCACCACTCGGCTCTTAGGAATGCCGGTCGTCCCGCCCGTTTCGAAAACATAGGTCGGACGCCCCTCCAACCCCTTGGGCACCCAGCGCCGGACCGGACCACCGCGCAGCCAATCGTCTTCAAACAACGGAAATTTCTTCAGATCATCAAAGCAGCGAATCTCTTTCAGCGGATCGAATTTCAATCCGGATTTCTTCTCTAACCAAAAAGGAGAGCCGGTGCTTTCATGGAAATGCCACTGAACCATCTGGACGGTGTGAGCATCAAGCTGCTGCTTAGCCGCCACGCTACGATCTGTTTGCTGTGAGTTCATCAACTTGTCATCCGAGTTACGGGTTTATTTCCTGATCAAAAGTTATAACCCAACCTACGCCCTTCGGCTACCGACCCGCGACATACTGTAGCTGAATGGAAACGCCCGGCAGAGACTTTTGAAGCGAGTCGACTCCACGCTGAGACACTGAGGTTCGTGTAACTATCAACTTTTTCAGCTCGCTAAGGCCAGCCAGCTTAGCCATTCCCTGATCGGACACCTCCGTGGAACCTAAATGCAAGAACTGAAGGTCACCCAGACTCTTCAGCCAGTCCAATCCTGCATCAGATACGGCGGTATTGTCCAAGTTCAGCCACTGGAGCTGGTTTAGTTGTGCGATGTGGGGCAAGCCTTGATCGGTGACAGAGGTACGCCATAAATTGAGCCGTTTGAGTTTGGACTGACGACCGATCTGGATCAGTGCCTGATCATCCACCCCAGGGCATTCGCTTACATCCAATTCTTCCAGCGCGATCGTAGCCAAGTGGCCAAGGCCGATGACACCGATCGCATTGGCGGCCAAACGCAATTTGCGGAGGGATTCAATTCGTGCAATTTCCTCCAGAGCACGGTCATCCAAGCCAGTCTTGGCAAGGTTCAATTCGTTTAACTGCTTACATCGCGTCAACGGCATGATGCTGGCCTTGGAAATCGCCAGGCCATCCAAAGAGAGTGATTTGATATTTGGCAGCTCGCCAATCGCATTGATTCCTTGATCGTTGACTCGACAACGTCCTGATGGCCCGCCTAGCTTTAACGAGCGAATATTATTCATACCGCTGACTAAGCTCTGGAGGTGGTCGTTATCCATATCGGCGTCGCGCAAGTCTAGATGTTCGACCGTTGTCAGTTGAGAAAGTTTCTGCCAACCCGCATTCGTAAGCTCCGATTTGCGAATGGTCAGTCGCTTAAGCCCTGGCAGTTGCAGTAACCAACCGATCTGCTGATCGTTGACTGCTTGATCACCCCAAACGACAGCGTCCGGCGAAGAGGCGTGCGAAACGCTGGATAACTTTACCCCCAATGACTGCAACTGAGCAATTGCTGCTTGAACATCGGCCAAAGCAGAACTGTCCACTGCTTGACCAAGTGTTGGCTGCTCGGACACTCCAGTGGTAGGTTCTCCAGTCGAACCGCCCGATGGGACCGACTGCTGGCATCCAATTACCGTCAGCAGTAGTCCCAGAGCAATTCTTTGCATCGCGATAGGCCGAATCATTCTCATGCGTCAATCGCTCAAGCCTTCGCGCCTACCTGTTGGCAGCGGCCAATTCACGATTGGTCAGCCACAACAAAACGGGTGATGCAATATAAATAGAACTGTAAGTACCAATTCCGATACCGACCAAAAGAGCGAAGGAGAACGCATGAATGCCATCGCCACCAAACGCATACAGCAAGAATACCGTCAATAATGTAGTACCGCTGGTGAGCAACGTTCGGCTGAGCGTTTGGTTGATGCTCTGATTGAGCATTTCGGGAGTCAGTCGCGGGCTTCGACCGCGAATCTCACGAATTCGATCAAACACAACAATCGTATCGTTCAGCGAGTAGCCAATGATCGTCAAGAAAGCAGCGATCTCGGTCAAACCAATTTTGAAGTCCTCGATCAACAAGCAGCCTAACGGCGCGGCTAGCCAATGGCAAAGCGCCAAGGCACCAATCGTGATCAATACATCGTGAACAAGCGCCACGACGGCGGCTAGTCCATAAGAGATCCGTTGGAACCTAAACCAGATGTAGCCCACGATAAACAACAAGCTAACCAGCAGAGCGGCCAGTGCGCGTTGCTGCATCTCGCCAGCCACCCGTCCGCCGATCTGGCTGAGCGACAACCACAATGGCGTGCTGCCGATAGAGCTGGCAACTTGATCCATCACGCGCTGTCCTTCGGATTCGGCCAACGGCAGTTGAATTTCCCAATTGGAATAAGCTTCACTAGAATCTTCTCGCCAATTTTCTGGCTTTGGGTCCGGATTCATGATAACAAGAGAAGAATTAAGCGGCACACCGGTGGCTTGTGCGGCGGCTATCAGGTCCTCTTTGATTTTTACAGAATTGCGGCGAGCGAGATTGCGAGAATTGCCTGCTTCATCCTTTTCTTCAAGACCTGACAACTCCAGCCGAAACTTACTCATGACCTGAGTCGGCTCGGCAACAGCCAAATTCTCGCTGGGCTGACCAGTGATTTCGGCTTGCGCGCCAACGGATGCGGCAGCGGCTGGTTCGGTTGCATTTGGAGCGCTTTCGGTCGCAGCCGCCGATTCAGTTGCTGGTGCCGATTCAGTTGCTGGTGCCGATTCAGTTGTTGGCTGCTGTGAGGCCGGTTGCTGGGCAGGAGCTTGAGCATTGGCAGCGGTTTGATCCGCAGCGGGCGTCTCTTCCTCTGAAGCTCTCATGCTAACCAATCGGGTTTTGACCTTGCGTCCTTCCCACCGGCTATCGCCACTTGCATTAAGGCTAGTAACCTTTGCCTTGTAGGTCACCAAGTTCGTTAGCTTCTCTTTGGCCAGCCCGGCCGTCAAACGTTCCGCTAAATCATTTTCGTCGGCCAGAGAAGTCACCAGCGTATAGACCTTATCCGTGTTCTCAGGACTTGTTTCTACACGAACCAGTGTCGACTCCAAAGGCTTTCCTTCGCCATCCACCAGAATCTCCCGAGTGATTCTTCGAAGATCATCGATGGCCACAGGCTGTTCCAACTGAATCGTCACGGTCGTGCCGCCAGTAAAATCAATATTCAGCATGCTAGAGCCACGGAAGACTGCGGCGACCAGACCAACCACGATCAAAATCAATGAAGCTACCGTACATAGAGTTCGCATAGACATAAAGTCGATGTCGCGCTGACCAAAGAAGGTGCGCTTCAAAAAGCCTACACCGTCGAACATCTTCAAACTGACCACTTTTAGCTTCTCGGCCACTTCAAAAATGATTCGCGAACAGAAAATAGCGGTAAACATACTGACCACGATACCGATGATCAGCGTCACGGCAAAGCCTCGCACCTGTTCGGTGCCTATCCAGTACAGCACAGCGGCTGCAATCAACGTTGTCAAGTTAGCGTCTACAATCGTAGTTAAAGCACGGTCAAATCCGTTGCGAATGGATAATCGAGCGGCAGAGCCTTTAGCGATCTCCTCGCGAATGCGCTCGTAAATCAATACATTTGCATCCACCGACATACCCACCGTCAGCACCAGACCCGCCAGCCCAGGCAAGCTAAGCGGTTGTCGAATAAAAATCATGATGCCAAAAATCAGCAACCCGTTGAGCAGCAAGGCAATTGAAGCGACCACCCCAGAAAACTGATAATAGACCAACATGAACGCCAGAATGGCGATGACAGACCAAATTGCCGTCGTAGTACCCTTGCGAATAGTGATTTCGCCCAATCCAGCACCCACTCGATTCTGGCTGGCAGGCTGCTTTTCCAAAGTGGCTGGTAATCGGCCTGAACGCAGAATGGTCACCAAGAAATCGACTTCAGCTTTGGTAAATCGGCCTTCAATCACACCTGCATCACCGATCGGTGAATTGACATTTGGAGCCGATAGAACTCGTTTATCCATGATAATAGCCATGCGTCGCTTGAAAGCTCCGTCAGGCATAATCGACGTGGTCAGTTCCAGCATTTTGCCAGCACCTTGACTGTTAAAGCGGAAGCCCACGATAGGCTCGCCCATTTTGCTAAATTCGGTCTGAGCGCTGGCCAGATCATCACCATACAGTTCCGCGTAGGGACGACCAAGAAACTCAAGCGCCATCAAGATATCGATGCTCTTGATACCTTGGGAATCCAGCCAGTTTTCTACTTCCAGGGGCTTTCCAGACAGTTGAGGCAGGTTGACCAATTGTCCGGTCTCCGAATTACGAATAATGTCTCCAGTAACATCGGTCAGTAGCGGCCGGACGCCCTGCTTGGATTTATTTTCGTCCTCGCGCCCTACGGTGTACCAACGCGCCACCGGCTTGCCTTCCGCATTGATGACATCCAAGCGGCGTTCCGCTTCTTGAGCAGCGGCAAGTCGAATGATATCTTCGTGATCTCGAGTGTTGGCCACTACGCGGAATTCAAGCTGTCCCGCAGTGGTGATGCTGGACTTGATCCGCTCCAGTTCGAATTCATCGGTCGACGGCAAAGTGATTTCAATCTGATTGCTGCCGCGTGGACGGATCGTTATTTCTTTGGTACCCGATGGATCGATACGCCCGCTTAGGGCCGACGCCAGAGCGGCAGCGTCGATCTCTTCGCCGCCTGGCGTTTCGACGATGTTGTAGACAAGGGTGGTACCGCCCTTCATGTCGGGACCTAGTAGCAATTGCCCATTGATAACAAAAAGCGCTGCCGCTATGGTCGCTGCCAGCGCTGTACCCATCCGAGTGGCAACCGACGGTAATCGAATGGCATTGCTAATCAGCCTGGAAACCACAAATGGCAGGACAAAAATAGCCAAAACGTACAGCAGACCATAGAACACCGGCTGCCATTCAGCCCACCACTTGGCCGCACCAGTCAATTCGGTGACCTGGCTAGCACTCATATCTGCCTGAGCTATCAATAGTTGAAAAAAATTACCGTGCATTGCAAGTCCTTACGGAACAGTTTGTATTAGTGAACCGGCATGTCGACCCATCGACATGTATCTAAATCTCGCAGGATTTGATTCTCATCGTGTTTTTACTCAATCGCCTCGATCCCAAAAACATAGATCTTTAAGCGCCATCACCACCAGGTTCGGTCAGAACCCTAGCGATCGATTCGCGGTTGATCGTAATTCGTGCGCCTGAATTTTCGTCGATGCGCAGGACGACTGTGGAGTCGCCTGAATTGGCTTGCACTACGACACCATGAATTCCACCACTGGTGACGACTCGATCATTCTTCTTCAAGCTAGCCAACATCTGCTGAAGCTTTTTCATCTCGGTGCGCTGAGGGCGAACAACCAGCAGCATAAACAGCATCACGCTGAACAAAACTAAATTCAATGGATTGCTCAAGAATTGCGTCACAAATCCGCCAGCCCCGGTGTTATCTGCTGTCGTAGGGGTCCCCGTGGCTTCTGGGGTTTGAGCCAACAGTACGAGCGCGGAAATTGCTAGTTGATGAAAACTGAGCATCAGTTCTTGGTCCAGCCTTGATTGGAACCTTCAAAAACCACCCTAACGGCAGGTCAGGTAGGCACGAAGTTGAACTGAAAATAATACGTTTTCAGCCGAAAACCCACAAGTCGTCTTCTATCGGCCCGCAGGATGTTGATTGGAAACCGGGTGATAATCCGTATATTGCGTGGTCCCAGGAAATCCACCACGTGGCGAGCGTAGTTACGTTTGCCAAAACGTGGACGCAAACAATTACGGCATACCACGTTCTGGCGAACGTAGCTACGAAGCCATGTAATATCCAGGCTAAAGCACTCCGGCTGATCGTCAGATCTTCCTACCTGTGCGGTGTAGCGATCGGGAAGTGATCTTAGCCTACGGACACATCGAATACGTGGTTGACACTAATCTACAGGCATGGGGTAGGGATCGGCGAAAGCCCCTAATCCTCCCAGGCCCCCATCGACCTCCAGATCGGTTGCCGTCACAAAGGATGCTGCTGAACTGGAAAGCCAAAGTACGGCCTGAGCAATTTCATCGGGTCGACCGATCCTGCCTAATGGATGTCGATTGGCTAAAGCCGCATGCCCGCCCTGAGACTGCACGCTGGCCCGAACCAGCGGCGTGTCGATGGCTCCTGGTGATACGGAACCCACGCGGATTGCGTGCCGTGCGTACTCGATGGCCCACTGCTTGGTCTGCATCAAATTGGCCGCCTTGATGGGCCCGTAGCAGGGAACTTGCCTGGCGGTGCGATGCCCCTGCCCGCTGGACATATTAACGATCACTCCGCTTCCTTGCAGCAACATCTGCTTGACGGCATGCTTGGCCAAAAACGTGTAGCCGCTCAAATTGACAGCTATCATCTGCTGCCATGCCGCTTGTTCCAATTGATCCAGGGGAACGTAGGAATCGGGTGGCTGTATGGCCGCATTGTTGACCAGCACATCGACGCCTGCCCAGCGATGGACTACTTGGGAGATCGCGGAAGCACACTGTTGCTCAGACGAAGTATCACATGGCAACCAATGATATCTGTTCGATTGAATCGATTCGGCTGGCTCTCGAACATCCAGACAGGCCACATAGCCCCCCGAATCCAGAAATGCTTGACAGATCGCCGCTCCGATTCCCTGCGAGCCCCCACTGACTACCACCACGCGGCCTTGATTGTCGAATTTCACGCTGCCTATGGGCCGCGGAAGGTTGGCTCCATTGTAAGACTTCATCAGATTATCTCCTAATTCTTCGGCGGTGCCCCTCGAATTTTGCTAAGTGATTGTGGTACATTTAGAAATTTAGTTCCTTAGGAATTTTGGTGGGCGAAATGTTTCGGTAACCGTTCACGGAGTTGTTTGAGTTGTATTATCAAGGACGATGTTGGGATGGGTTTAAGTTCAAGTTCAAGTTCAAGTTTAAGTTTAAGTTTAAGTTTAAGTTTAGACTCAAACTTAAACTTGAACTTAAACCCGAACTATTGATTAGCGACGCCTAATTCCGTGAAGGGTTACATATTTCGTTATGGTATTCGCAACTTCGTGCTCGTGCTCAGTGAGACGGTGCTCGTACTCGTAATCGAAAGCAATTGCCGTCGAGATGAATAAGGAACTGACGATCTAACTGGCAAAGCGTCGATTAGAACTATAATTCGACTGGATCAGTAGATTAGATAGGGCTTAGGCGACCGGCAATTATAGAGTTGCCAGTAGCTACTGTCGTTTGGTTTAGTAAGATTTTTAGTAACCGTTCACGGAGTTGTTAGATTTGTTTGAGTCAGGGCGGTTTTTGAGCGGGTTTAAGTTTAGGTTCAAGTTCAAACCTAAACTTAAACCTGAACTATTGATTAGCGTCGCCTAATTCCGTGAAGGGTTACGATTTTTAACAAATTGAGAGTTATAGAATTCATCAGCTAGGAAGTACCCCCTTGAATGCGATTCGTATCGGAACTCGTGGAAGCAAATTAGCGCTATGGCAAGCCGAATGGGTTGCTGGCCAGTTAGCCCAGCGAGGCATTTCGACAGAGCTGATCATTATTTCAACGTCCGGCGACACTTCGACCGCACCGCTTAGCCAGGTGGGTGGCCAAGGGCTATTCACCAAGGAGATTCAGCGAGAACTGATCGACGGACGAGTGGACGTTGCCGTTCATTCCTTGAAAGATTTGCCGACACAGTCCATAGATCAACTGACGCTTGCGGCCGTGCCGATTCGCGAGACCACTGCCGATTGTCTGATCAGCGGCTCGGGAGCAAAGTTCCAGCAGTTGCCGTCGGGAGCACGCATCGGTACGGGCAGTTTGCGGCGGGCTGCTCAGTTGCGAGCCTGGCGATCGGATATCCAAGTGGTTTCCATTCGCGGAAACGTCGATTCGCGACTTCGCAAGCTGGACGAAGGCCAATACGATGCCATCATCCTGGCCGCGGCCGGACTGACGCGACTCAAGCTGACCGGTCGGATAAGCCAAGTGCTGCCAGAGCAATACATATTGCCAGCAATCGGTCAGGGAGCGTTGGGGCTAGAATGCAGACGCGATGATCAGGCTACCGTAAGTCGGTTGCAATTGCTGGACGACTGTGCCTCTCACGCTTGCGTATTGGCTGAACGAGAATTTTTGCGCACGCTTCTTGCGGGCTGTTTGGCACCCGTGGCCGGTCTTGCTATCTGCCATCAGGATCAGCTTAAACTTCAGGGAAAAGTCCTATCCGCAGATGGGACCAGGAGCCTGGAGGGACAGATTTCTGGCAACCAATGCGATGCTACCGTACTGGGACGCCAATTGGCCCAGCAACTTCTGGCTCAGGGTGCCCAGGAACTGATCGATTCGGCCCGGGAAAACACCCTGCAATAGCAATATTCCATACGATTGTTAGGAACAAAAGATGTTAATCGCTCCTCAACCAAGCCCGTACGACTTGCAGTTTTCTGTGTTGGGATTTCCCGTGCGAGTCAGTTGGACTTTTTGGCTGATGGTATCCGTATTGTGTTGTGGATGGAGCCAAGGCATGGACGCGTTTGCCATCCGCCAAAGTATCGATACTCCAGGCGCGGGCGTCATGTTGCTAATTTGGATCTCCTGTGTTTTTCTGAGCATCCTGGTACACGAACTGGGGCACGCGTTGGCTTGGAGACGTTACGGCCAAAACGCACACATCGTGCTATATCATTTCGGTGGATTGGCTATCAACGATTCGATGTCCAGTTGGGATGGAGCCAGACGGCATCGCACTTCGGCCGCCGAAGATTTGGTCGTATCTGCTGCAGGCCCGTTAGCTCAGTTGGCTTTGGCGCTGATCGTTTGGATCGTGGGACTGGCCATTCAAATGCCGATGGATTTGACGCTGTGGATCAATTCGTTAGGAGCAGATCTTCCTTATGGCACCACTGGCACTATCGCCCTGTATGGCTTGTTCGATGCTCTACTGTGGACCAGTACCGCTTGGGCTCTTTTGAATCTAGCACCGATCTTTCCTTTGGATGGCGGACAGATTCTGATGAGCTTAATGACCTTGTCCAACGTCGATCAACCGCGCCGCACGGCGCATCTAGTGTCAGCGGTTTTGGGTGGGTTACTAGGTTTCTTCTTGATGACTTCCGGACAGTCGATGGCAGGGCTAATGTTCGTAATGTTGGCGGTCAATAATTGGCAGCAAATGCAGGATGGCCGTGGCATCTATTGATTGCGAAATTGAGTCGCTTAAAGATTTCAAACAACGGCTTTCGCTTTCAAAGATTCTTGTTGTGGAAAAAATGTCAGAAAAATATTTAAATCGTATTGAAAACATATTGCATTAGCCGAAACATTCTGTACAAATAGAACTCAAGGACGTAGGTAATTGTTGTTTACTGTCAATCACAACTGTGGTGGCCACTACGGGATTGATGGCAAGCAGCGGTTTCTTGAGTTTTGGAGTGAGGGGCGACGTCAGCGTGTGGCTGTTGTCGTTAATGGTTCTCTTACTCCTGGTTTTCCGTTAGCGGAGGAAGTAAACGTGGCTAAGAAGAAAGCAGCAGCTAAGAAGGCAGCAGCACCTAAGAAGGCAGCAAAGAAGGCAGCTCCTAAGAAGAAGGCTGCCAAGAAGAAGTAGTTCTTTTTGACGCACCGAATACGCTGTCCTATTGATAGCGATCCAAACCGCACTCGACCCGAAGGCCGAGTGCGGTTTTTTGTTTCTAAGCTCTGGCACTTGCGAGCGGGCAGGGCGCAAGACCTCCGGTCGAAACCACTCTTTGAACGGATGCTTAAGGATTTCGGGAGTGCGGTTACCAGGTGACATAAATTCATCACCCGATCGTCATGGCGAACATGAAATCTGTTACATGTTAGACGACATTTTCAATAGACCAGCCCCCTATCAGAGCTGTTTTCTGGATTGCAATATTTCGACGCAAGGTTTTACCTATCAGTAACTTACGGAAAATCCCCTGATAGTCGACTTACCTAATTCCACATGACAAGATTTGACTAGCCATCATTTCCGAACATCTAACTTTGGAAGCTTTCTAAAGCCAGATATTGGATCAATTGTAAACGACCTGAGCTTAGAAAATGAGACCAGAAACCAGTCCGCCAAAGGCCCCAATTTCTATCTGAAGTTTAACAGTTTTTTGCCCTTCGCCCCCCTGAAGCGTGACCTCGTAATCAAGCCGATTTCCAGCTTGATCAGACTCTGTTTTCTGGATCCGAATATCTTTCAGCTTGCCACATTCCTGATTAAATTCATCTCGATAGGCTGTCAAAGTACTTTGCATCGCTTCAGAATCGATCAGCGGCAGCAAGTACTTGCTGTTGTCAGTGCCACCGGCAAACCAACTGCTAACGAACTTCCGAATCATCTTTTCGATATTGGATGTATCCCTTAGCAAGCTGGTAAACTGTGACATTTTGGGGTGAGAAATGGTAAAACGATCCAAGTAGCCTCCAGTGAACCACAATTCCATAGGGAACCGCTGGTTGCTTTCCGATGGAAAGATTGCATTGCATCGGAAGCTCTGCAATCCTGACTGGTATTCAACCGACCGCGACAATTCGTCGGGAGTCTTCAGGCCACCGCTCAATTGTTTAAGCTGTGCCAGGTAGGCTTCTAGCGCTGTGCGATCCACCGCCTTGCGACGCTCAGGTTGAATCAATGCCAGCAGTTGATCCTGGTCGAAAGCTTGGAACGCCTTCAAGGCTGCCGTGGCACCTTCATCCTTGTTTTCAGTTAGAGCAATGGAACTGACAGGAAAATCGGTGATGAAATCGTTGGAGAAATCAAAAATCTTTTGGGCATCTCCGCTGTCGGGAGTCGTCGGCCAAGCCAATTGGCAAGTCAGCGGCAACTTTTCTCGGTTATTCAGTTCAGCCATCAGATAGACATTCACCATCAAAGGCCGTGGGCTAGTGGCTTGATCATTGACGCGAATGTACTCCACGACCATCTGTTTGAGCGGTGACTGCTTCCGGTCGGGCGACTCCAACTGTTTTTTCAGCTCTGTCAGCGGAATCTGAGTTTGAAATTCAGCGTCCAACATAGCGTGAGCCCCTTGGGCATCTTCCTTAAGCAATTTGGCCCAGAATTCTTTGGACACCTCGCCAAGTGCCGAGTCAAAGTCAAACAAACCCAGCGTGGAATGAGCTGTCGCCGGACCATAAATAGATAGCCCAATCAGGCGGTCTTCGCCCATAAAGTACAGTTCGGCAAAGTAGTCTGAAGCACCAAAGCGAACCGGTCCGCTGGCTTGCACCGCTCCGCCAAAACCTTGAGCAGTCCAGCGTTCGAAATCAACTTCCGGCGGAGTGTCGGGCAACTGACCAGCCAGTCGATCCAGCAGTTCTTGCACCTGTGCCTTTCGCGCGACCGCTTGCAGTGATTCGGGGTAGCTTTCAACAAGCTGACTGGCTTGCATGCCATCAACGATTTGCTGCAAGATGGCCTGAGTCTTTTGAGCAAATTGAGGGTGCGCACTGTTAAATGTTTGAAATATATTGACCGCGCCCAAATGGCCCCGCCCAACCTGAACACGTGAGCTGGGAATGCTGAATACCACACGGCTAATGCACTTGGCACCCGAATCAAGCTGAAGGACTGAGTCCACGTTCAGAAGAGCAACACGCTGATTGAAGTTATAGGCCAATAACTCGGTTTGCTTTGGCTGCAAATCAACAATTTTCTTGCCATAGCGACTGTGCAGATTCTGGCTTAACTGCTGCAACTGTTCGACAGTTACCTGTTGCTGAAAAATGGATGAGTACAACTGATGGGCCTGTTGGACATTACCGTCAAACAGGTTTCGCGTAATTTGCTCAGCCAGCGCCTGATACGGAGCCGTCTCCAGCGGCTCGCTCAAATGGTTATCAGGCAGCAGAGGGCAGTTGAGCTGAACATTCGAGATCATTCCATCGAAAAGGGTCAGTTTCAAACCGCAGCGACCCGACTTACCGCGAACGACCCCGCCCAGCACTCGATTGTCTGATTCATCTTGCCACCCCATCCATCCGTCCGTGGCGGATTGACCTGCTTCGACCTGGCCAATCAGTTTGGGCAGTTCGCGAACAAAAACATCCAAACATGGATAGTCCACGGCGGCAGTTGGCTCGCTAGTCACCAAAGACTTGGTAGATATCGGTTCAACAAAGGCGGCCATCAACGAGCCAACTAGCTTGATTTCGCTTTCACTCAATTTGATGTTTTGACCTTGGAATGGGGCTTTGCCAACCTTACCGCCTCGCAATTGAACGGCACCGGGCTCCTTGAGCTGCTCTTGCTGGACAATTTTCTGACCGGTGCGGAGACTGACATCCAGTGGGCTGCTGGCCGATCGAACAATTACCTCAATTCCGTCGAAACCAGGATCCAGGGGCTCTTCGATCTCTCCTCCCATCAGGGCAACCATTGTGGGCATGGCTTTGGCGAGCTGCCTGGCCTTGTAGTATCTCATGGTGACCTCGCAGACCTCCAGCTCAGGTCCTTGGATCACTAGGCTATTGCGATCAGGAGTTTTTTGTGCGACCGCCATGGGCATCGACGTTATGACCAGCTAAGGCAAAAACAGATGAATTGGAAGCGGGCGTAAGAGAAGGAGCATGTCTGCAGTCCGGCTTGAAGAAAAGTGGCGAGGGTTTCAAATGTACAGAATTGATCATCATGACGTCGGTTGGCCCAGCATTCAACGCCATTTGAAATCAAATCGCAATCACAGCGGCAAAACTCATTCTAGAATCAACGGAGAAATACGATGGAACTGCGACAACTTGGGAAATCTACGCTACGCTTAACCACGGTCGGGGTTGGTTCCTGGGCTATCGGAGGCGGGGATTGGTCCTTTGGTTGGGGTGACCAGAATGAAGATGACGCCATTCAGGCCATTTTGGCTGCGGTCCGCGGCGGTATCAATTGGATCGACACGGCACCGGTGTACGGAGGCGGCATTTCAGAACAGATTGTTGGGAAAGCGATCAGTCAGTTGCCAGTCAGTCAGCGGCCTCTGATAGCCACCAAGTGCGGTCGCGTGATGCGCAGTGATCGCAGTATCGAAAAAATACTCAAACGCGACAGCATTCTGGCCGAATGTGATGCCAGCCTCAAGCGACTGGGTGTGGACTGCATCGATCTGTATCAAATGCACTGGCCAGAGCCGGATTCGGACATCGAACAGGGGTGGAGCACCTTGGTTGAACTGAAGCAGCTTGGCAAAGTGCGCGAAATTGGCGTTTCGAATCATCATGTTCAGCAACTTCAACGTCTACAAGCCATACACCCCGTCTGCTCGTTGCAGCCACCCTACAGCCTGCTTAACCGCAATATCGAAAACGAGATTCTTCCCTACTGTCAGCAGCAACAGATTGGCGTCATCGCCTACAGCCCACTGGCCAAGGGCTTGCTGACCGGGAAATTTACTATTGAACGCGCTCGGCAACTGAGCACCAAAGATCACCGCTCACGAGACCCCCAATTTCAGTCGCCGACGCTGGATGCCCACTTGGGGCTGGTCGACTGCCTGCGCAACTTGGCCGATCAACACGGCAAGTCGCTGCTGGAACTAGCTGTTGCCTGGGTCCTACGTCGTTCAGAAGTAACGTCCGCCATCGTCGGTGCGCGAAATCCAAGTCAAGTCGCCGAGATCCTGCGAGCTGGACAATGGCAATTGCCCGCCGAAGACGCGGAAACCATCCATCATCTTCTCTCTGGCCACCAACAGGCGCTGCGCAGTGCCGCTCAAGTCTTGGGCCAGTGACTCCTGCTTCATTACAATTCCTCACTGCTGCAAAAAAGTCAGGGCCAAGAATCCCTAATGGATCCTTGGCCCTGGTGAAGTGCCCCCCAGCACTCGTTCACAGCGCAAGCTGTTCGTGATGAATTCGTTTAGTGGATTAAAAAGGCGATTATTTAGAATGGTTCGACTGTCTTTAGCTTGTCCGACAAGGTATCCGGGGCAATGCCTTTCAGTTTCGCACCTGCCAGCGGATCGAACCGTTTCCTGATGAATCGGATTGATTCGGAGGGTACTGGGTCACTGCCTGGCTAGTGCCGCGAGACGGTTGACCGCTACTTCGGGCGGGCTGGCGACTTGCCGTTCTGATTGGCTGATTCGGTTGTACCAGACTGGCAGATCGATGATGGGTCGATGGTCGGAACTGGGCTGGCGGGGGCTGAGGTGTTTCCGGAGACGCCTCGGGGGCTACCTCTTGACTATCGCCATTTGATTCTGGCACAGGAGCCGCAGGCACTTCTTCGGGCTCCTTGGCTGGTTGGCTCGGGGAAGGGGTGCTTGGCGTCGTGGTGCTTCCGGCATCAGATCAGTT
>DAIRSD010000065.1:0-14513 GCA_036804625.1 Aureliella sp.
GCGGGAGCCGGATTTGAACCGACGACCTCGAGGTTATGAGCCTCGCGAGCTACCGGGCTGCTCCATCCCGCGAAGTAAATAGTAGTCATGTCGCTCCGATCGTCTAGGCCAATCCGCTTGTTTGGCCCGGGAATTGCCGTTTGCTTCTGACTTGTCATTTAAGACTTACGCGGAGGGGGTAGTTTCTCGCGATTTGGCCTACCAGGTTTGATTCAGCCGAATCAACGGTCGGTGGCGAGCAACGAGAACTGTCCTTTAGAGTAACCTTTCATGTGGTTATTGGAATTGTTTAAGTATGGACGGTGTTGGAGTTCGTCGAGAAGTATCGAACGGCTACCATTTTGACAACAGTTTTGCAGCCATTTGGGGAATGTACTGTTTGGCCTTGCTCGTTGGGAGGGTAAAAAACATTTCGTTACAACTATGCTGAACATCTGTGCGCGTGTCCTAGACCCATTATCGGCAAAGCTTTACGATTGTGGGTTCATGGTGTCTGCCACCATCCGCCATTGGATGTCTGTGCGGCTGAAGGAACTGTAAGCGAATAACCGTGTGCTTTCGATGTAGGGATAACCAGTGGTAGGTCGAAGGAACGAAAGCCGGCGAAAGGAGGATCTGACCCTATTATTGGGTTATATGAACTTTTCGTCCGGCAAGATGGATGGCTCGGTTCTGTCGGCTATCGACCGCCTTTACGCCGACGGCTTGTCCGGTAATCCCTACGTAGGCATGCCCATCTGGCTTCAGATTCAGCAATGGCTACAGGACGCACTGAAGCGACTAGCCAAAACGCAATCGGCTTTTGATGATCACTCGCAGGGTGCCAGTGTCCTTGGGCTGGTCTGGCAAAAGCTGCTGCCGAACTACCTGGATTTTCATCGAGATTTATTGTTCCATCAGGAGGCCGAAGGCTTATTTAACGGCTTATTCCTTGGCAAAGCGATTGAGTCGGTGATCCTGCAAGGAGGCCCTTGGGACCAGGAGGAGAGGGTGGTTTCGGCAGCCATCGAATTTTTGAATGATTATGTGGGTTACCGCCCCGTGGCCGTGCTGGAAGGCAGACGGCTGGAGCCCTATGCAAACGAATGGGTCCGACCGATTCCTCTGTATATTGCTCAAGTGGGCGCAGCGGCTGGCCCCTATCAAGAAGTGGTCCAGCGCTGCCTTGAAATTCTGTCCGATGTGCCCCACGAACTCTTGCGGCAAGCCAGTTTCAATTTGGAGATGCTGGATGAATTGGCTCTGGACCCAAGAGCCTACGATTTTGATCATCCTATCAACCAACGACCCAACTACCATTTTGGCCAGTGGGACCCGCATTTGATCGATAACGCGGGTAACTATCGACGATTTGTCGTCCAGCAAGTCACTCTGGATGCCCTGCTGGCTCGCACGGTCGAGCAACACATCGGACCGCGCGATCAGCTTTTGTTTGAAGCAGCGGCTGTGTTGGCAGGCACCATCCTGATGGCGTCAGGCATCTCGGGTTGGGGACCGGGCGCATTCAGTTCCACAACAACTTTGGCCAGTTTATTGGGCCCTATTGCCCAGTATCGCGATACCTTCTACGAGTGGCTGCTGAAGCGCATCAAGGGTAGCCATCGTCAGCGTCTGGAGGAAGAACAGTGCATTCGCCGTCAAGCCATGGGCGGCGCGCGACAGCATTTGAACACGTTCTTGGCCAAGCATCGCGCAAGTCAGTTGGAACATGTGCAATTGGCAAGGCTTTTTGCTCGCATGGGAAATGCGGTGGCCGCTCGAGAGCAAGCTGATTTTGTTCAAGTACCTGCCGCTCGAGTCATTTCCCACATCGATTGTCTAATCACCGAGGCGAACCTGCATCTGCGAGGCGGTCGGTTGGATTCTGCCGTGCAAATCGTACCTTCGATCGTGGATTGGATTCATCGCGGCATTCACTGCGGTGCCATCGTCGACCCCTGGAATATCTTAGGATTTTCGGGCAATTTCGCTCGGTTTGAAGGCCCCGACTCAGCCGTACCCGATCACCGCGTTGAAGATCTGGTGCAACTGATGGAGCATATCTTCTCGTTACAATCACGGCTGTGGCGGGAATCTGCTGCGGCTGGTCGCCAGGAATTGTGCCAGCTGGTCGAATCCCAATTGCGTTCGTCGGCCGCTTGGTGGAGGCAATACGCGGCGCACGAGATTAGCGATCGTGAGGCAACCGATCCGACGGATACCTTACAGTCGGCCATTCTGGTTGCCAAAGCGCTTGAGCTATGGCACGCCGGTGGAGCCAGTGCGGGTGATGTTCGCTTCTGGGCACCACACATCCAACTGTTTGATTCACCCAAAGCATACGCGCTGGTGATCGAATCGCTTCTAGATCGCAATGATTTTGTGGCTTCCAAGGCTTTGTTGATTCACTGGCTTGGTCAGGCCGAACGAGTTGGCTTGCAGAAAGGCGAAGCTTCGTTTTCCGACCTAGCAAGACGCTGGATGCAGGGCTTGGAACGAGCGCTAATGAGTGGGCAGTGCGCTGATTTGAACTGGAGTGTTGCTCAGAAATTCTTCGACTATCTAGAAGCGAACGCTGAGCATTTTTGGAGTCCACCCCAATTCTCGCTAACCCAAAATCACAAATCGTCTTCCAACAACGACCTGCTGGCTGAGGCTCCACCCGAGGATGACGACGAGAATCTGTTTGGCGCAGCTTATGAAAACGTCGTCTATTCCGATTCGACCGACGATGGCGTCGACAGTGATACACCGGCCGAGGAAGGCGATGAATCGTATACAACTTCCGAACTGACCGACGAGTCCAATCGTCTGAATCAACATCTGACCTTTCTTAGTGCGCTAGCACAGATGTGGAAAGGCGTGGCGCTTAGCCGACACTTGAGAAGCGAACTGTCAGGCCCGAGCGAATCCAAACAATCGCGGCTGACTGCCATGGAAGGCTGGGCCGCTCAGGCAGCCGAGAATTTGACCGGCCTGCTGACTCTGATGCAAGATGTCGCGCTGTATCAAATATCCAAGTCGGGTACGGCTCATGATGCGCTGGCACGTTATGACCGCTTGCGATTGATCAAGGAATCTCTGTTGGATCAGATCATTACGACGGCGGTCGAAACGGCCGACGCTCGGCGACTTCTCCTGGCGAATCTGCATGGGTGCAGCGACGATAGCCAAGCCATCGTTCGGCAAATGTCCACTTTGTCGGATGACGAAAGATTGGCTGTGGAGACCTTAGGGGCTTTGCTTTATGGTAATCGTGAACGTGTGGAGCAAACTTTTTCGCGACTACTTGTTGCCCTGCGCACCAAAAGTCTACTGTACATTCCACTAGCGCGTGGAGGCGAGCCAGCGGGCATTTTTCAGGTACGCTTGCGCCGCAGGATGTTGTCCAATTTGCTTCAGTGGCTGCCGCGACAGGGATTCCTATTCCAAGCTTGTCATCTGATTGAAACGGCTCGTTTCATGGAGCATCACAATCCGATTGGCCCTGGGGCCGTGACTGAGTTTGACGACATGTTCAAACTGGGATTTGTCGCCTTAATCCGCGCGATCGTCCAAAATTTTGTCAATGGACAAGTACCAGGCGCATCGCGTCGAAAGACCAAGAATGTTCACCGAGTAGCCAGTTCGATCGACTTGGATGAACATGATGGCGAAGCGCTCGGCGAGCTGGAACCAGCCAGCGGCGAGATGATTCATGTGCTAGAGAACGCTGCGGAAATCATGCTGGGCAGTTGGTTGGCTCACAGTCGCACGCTGCGACTGAGCGTCTTAGAGACCGTCGACAACCCGCGCAAGTGGGCTCAGGTTGTCGAGTTCATACAAAGGTATGGCGGGCAGATCTTTACACAAAGCTTCCTGCGTTTGGGTAATGTTCGGGCGATCTTGCATCAAGGTGTCGCCCACTGGCTAGAACAATTGGTCGAAGAGGGCGATACCGAAGAGTTAACCGAGTTGCTGGCCGATATCGATGCGCAGCGCATCGCACCGCAGGAGGTAGAGAAACTGCTTGGGATTGTGCTTGAGGCCATCATCGACCACTATAGCGAGTATCGCGACTACAACAGCACTACGACTCAATCGGATCGTGGCGAGATGCTATTTATGCTGTTGGACTTTTTGCGACTGCGCGTGCGATATGACCGAGTGAGCTGGAATCTGCGACCGATTTACTGGACCCACGAAGTCCTGGTACGAGCTGGCTGTCATTCCGCAGCCATGCAGTGGCGACGTGCTCTGGCCGATCGTATTAGTCGCGAAAGTGAAATCTACTTGGAGCAGTTGGCTGAATTACAAAGCAAATACGCCATGCGAATGCCGACTGTGGCAGACCGACTACACGAGCGATTCACGCGACCGATGACCGTCGATCGAATGAGAGCGCTAGTTGGGCCAGCCATTCGACAGTACCAGCACTTGGGCAATGAATCTCCGCTGTTTGAGCTGTTGATTGAGGAGTGCAAGCTGATGATGGAGCAGCCCACCGGAGTAGGACTGGATATTCCTCAGTGGCTGGCATCTCTGGAAGCCGAAGTAGATTCGGTGATCGAGGGCCAGCGTGGCTATTCGATGCAACCCCGCTACGACAGCGTAGTCGAATTCCGCACGATCTCCATTGCTCAAATTTCCGATCAACTGCTAGCGGCTGGCAATGCCATGCGCAACTTCAATTTTCCTGCTCAGTAGTGGCACAAGTCGGCTCTACAGCTAAGGGATAAATTGGTGCCTGATTGATGGCACATTGGCAGAGAATTAGGATCGACGGAGCGATCCGCGACTTAAATTCGGATCGACGGAGCGATCCGCGACATTGTTGCTGATCGCTCCGCCGATCAGTCAGCTCTACCCTCGAATCTCTTTGGGCTTTTCTCAACAAGAACTTTACAACAGCCACTCACGTTATTTCAAGCAACTTCTCGCACTGTCTCATTGAAGCCATGAATGGTTGTATTCTCTTATCGACGACCGTGGCAGGCTTTGAACTTCTTGCCGCTGCCACAGGGACAAGGGTCGTTGCGACCGATCTTTTGTCCTGTATTTCGAATCGGTTCCAAACGGCTTTCTTCAGTCGCACCGGCGCGATCTGCGGCAGCTAGATCGTCAAGCTGTTCTTGGCTGGCAGCTTGCATGGCGGATGGGGCTGCATCATGTCTAGCGACCGTTTCAGGCATGGTGCTGGCAATGAAGTTTTCATCCAATCCTTCCATGCGGAAAATCAGGTCGGTCATGCGTTCGCCGATGGAGAACCACATGTCGCCGTACATGCGCATGCCTTCTCGTTTGTATTCGACCTTGGGGTCCATTTGAGCATAGCCCTTCAGACTGATTGCGCTGCGCAAGTGGTCCATGGCCAACAAATGATCTTTCCATGCACTATCCACAATTTGCAACAAGACCTGGCGCTCCATGCGTCGGATTTCAGGCTGGAAGCGATCATCGATGGCCTGCATCACTCGGCGCTTGACCTGTTCCTCGTCCATTTCAGCAAGCTTTTCAGGCTCCATCGAACAGCCGAGCTTCGAATTCAACCAATCCACAAACGTTTCAATGGTTCCGTTTTGGCCAGCCGCATAGCGCGCCGCCGTGTCGGGCTCGGCATCGTTGAACAACTCTTGCACTTTGCTCATTGCCTCATCAGTGGCAATCTCGCTATCCTTGTAACTTTGCTGTGAGTAGGCAAACAACTTGTCACTCAACTGCTGCAACGACCCAGCGGCCAGATCTTGCTCGGTGATTTTCGCGTCAAATCGGGCCTGAGCCCATTGGACAATGGCGGGTTGGTTTAGCTCAAAAGAGGGTTCCGATGTCCTCCGACCAAATTTGGCCAGACCAGCCAGCACTGGATACTGTTGTTCCTTCTTCTGATAGGCGTTTTCTGCGGTCTTGATCAGTTCGTCGGAGATATCGCCGGGTTCGCGTTGTCGCAAATCCTCGATATCCATTTCGATACCAAATTTTACGCGCATCCAATTGGTCAGCATCTTCAGACCATAATCACCGTGCAAATACGAGGCGCCTTCGCTCATGTCCAAAGCACCTAGTCGCTCACCAACTCGTTTGATCAAAGATTCGTCCATCACATCGCGAGGAATCTTCTTAAGGTCGTTGACACTGTAGTTAGTACCATAGCGCACGTTCAGCCATTTGGCCAGCGCAGCCCAGTTCCAATCCTCTTGTGGTTCTTCTGCCGGCAAATTTTCTTCGATGGCATCCAGGATCTGCGTTTCTGCAGCCCGCTCGGCAGCATCGACTGCATAGACGGAAGCTGTGCCTGGATCCAAATTTCGAAAGTCCCTAGCATCCAGCTCGCAGGACAGCAGTTTGCCAGCCCATTTGGTATAGGACTCAGCACCAAACAGTGGATCGGTATACATGCGAACGTAATGTTCAATCTGTTGCTGGATCTGCTGAAGCACCATGTGGCGACAACCGATTCCATCCAAAATTTCTTGGCGATAGGAATAGACTCGCTTACGCTGCTGGTCCATTACCTCGTCATATTCCAGTAGATTTTTGCGGATTTCAAAGTTGCGCTCTTCAACCTTTTTCTGTGCCGCCGTGATACGCCGACTGACAAAACTGCTTTCGATGGGTTCACCTTCGCCCATTCCCAGTCGGCTCATCATGTTGCGAACGAAGTCACCCGCAAAAATCCGCATCAAATCATCTTCAAGCGATAGGTAGAAGCGGCTACCGCCAGGGTCCCCTTGACGACCGCAACGTCCACGAAGCTGCAAATCGATGCGTCGCGATTCATGCCGCTCGGTACCGATCACATACAAGCCGCCAATCTGCCGAACATTCTCGCCAGCAGCTTTCATCTGCTCTCGCTTTTCGATTTCGTTGACCAATGTTTCCCATTCGTCACGCGGAACATCCAATCGAGTAGCGTATTTATTCTGCAGTTGCGCCCAGGCCATCGTTTCTGGATTTCCACCCAAAATGATGTCGGTACCACGACCCGCCATATTGGTGGCGATGGTCACGGCACCTAAGCGACCGGCCTGAGCCACAATTTCGGCTTCACGACCATGGTGTTTGGCATTGAGCACTTGGTGTTTGATTCCGCGCTGATCCAACAGACGACTCAGGCGTTCGCTTTTCTCGATCGATACGGTACCTATCAGCACGGGGCGACCTCGACGGTGAACTTCGACTGCGTCGCTGGTTTTCACTTCGGTCGTATTCTGCTCTTTTGTTTTGACAGAAAGCGTGGTGGCCGTTTCCTTAGTGATTTCACCTACGATTACCTGACCATTCTTCAAACGCACCGAGTCGTACTTAGCGGTGATTTCTACATCGTCGGCCACGGCAGCGAATTTTTCTTTCTCCGTCAAGAAAATAACGTCCGGATTTTCGATGCGCTGCATACCACGATTGGTTGGAATAGCGATCACATCCAGTTTGTAAATTTTCCAGAACTCGTTGGCCTCGGTCATGGCGGTACCCGTCATACCCGAAACTTTTTCGTACAGCTTAAAGAAGTTCTGTAAGGTGATGGTGGCAAGAGTTTGAGTCTCTTCTTTGATCTTAACACGTTCCTTGGCTTCCACTGCTTGATGCAGACCATCGCTCCACTGCCTGCCCTCCATCAAACGTCCGGTGAAATCATCCACAATGATGATAGAACCATCTTTGACTACATAGCTTACATCAACCTTGTACAAGTGATGCGCTTTCAATGCGTTGTCGATCAGGTGCGGCCATTCCATGTTGCCTGCTGTGTAAAAGCTTTCGACGTCCGCTAACTTTTCAGCCGTTCTCACACCTTCGTCGGTTAGATTGACTGTGTGATCTTTCTCGTTGACCACAAAATGTGTTTCTCGTTTGAGCTGGCGAGCAATACGATCCGCTTCTGCATACTTGCCCACATCCATGTGAGCGGGCCCAGAGATAATCAGCGGTGTTCGAGCCTCGTCGATCAGAATATTGTCTACTTCGTCGATGATTGCATAGGCCAGAGGTCCTTGAACCTGCTGCAGGTGCTTCGGAAAGCGATCATCGCCTCGAGCCGCCAAGCGCATGTTGTCACGCAGGTAATCGAAACCCAGTTCATTGTTTGTGGCATAGGTGATGTCCTTTGCATACGCCGCCTGGCGCTCGTCGTTGGACATACCGCCTTGGATGGCACCGACCGATAGCCCCAACCCCATGTACAGCGGTGCCATCCACTCCATGTCCCGTCGGGCCAGATAGTCGTTCACTGTTACCACATGGCAACCGCGACCGCTCAAAGCGTTTAAATACGAAGGCAATGTTGCCACCAACGTCTTGCCTTCGCCAGTGACCATTTCGGCGATCATGCCGTGATGCAGGACGATACCACCGATCAATTGCACGTCGTAGTGACGCATCTTCAGAAACCGGCGGCCACCTTCACGACATACTGCAAAGGCTTCCACTAAAACGTCGTCTAAAGTTTGCCCGTCGCGCAGGCGCTGTTTGAACTGCTCGGTACGTTCGCGCAATTCCTGATCGGACTGCTTGATCAGCCCCTCTTCCAATGAGTTGATCCGCTGAACAATCGCTTCAAATCGCTTGATTTGGCGCGCATTGGACGAGCCGAACAGACCGGTGATACTTCGCTCGATCCCTTGGAGCGCACCGGTAAAGAAGCTGCCAGTGCCTTCCCAAAGGCGTTCCAGAAAATCCATAGCCAACGTACTTCAGTTAAAAATAGGGAAAACAAACGCAAAGATTGCTAGTGCTCGGCTATTGTACGCGAGTTGAAGCAAATGCCGAGTGGAGCGGCGAGCGATACTATCTATCCAAAATGTTCGCAAGTCCTTGTTCAACAAGCAGATACAGCCTAAAGTCACCGCTTAACGACGCCTTGGGTTAACGATTAGCCCATCAGGGTAGGATTTTCAGGCCGGTTGGTCAACTGCGATCGGTTGCTCCTAAACCACTATCCGTTTTATACTTACGAAAATTGTGCGAAGTGGGATGCCTGGAGAGGATCTGGCTGTTAGCTACTGGAATCTTGACTGATGTTAAGCGAAATATCTGATGATAAGCGTTCTCTGCAAGGCGTCTTGCTATTACTTGTGTCACTGGGCGTATTTTTCTTCGCCAGCCTGATTCTGTATGCAATCTATGTGGTGACTCGAATTACCCCGGACGCTGGACCGATTATACCTTTTTATGTTCCGCCCAGTTTTTTGCTGACTACCATCCTGCTGGTTACCATAAGCATTTTGCTGCATTTGTCCGTGCTTGCCGCAAGGCACCAACGCTTGGTGGATCTGCATCGATACATCGTCCTTGCGTTGCTTCTGTCGTTATGCTTTTTTGTGGTGCAAGCTATTGGACTGTGGTGGATGATCCAGCAAATGCTTCAGCCTTCAGAAACGATAAAAAACTTGTATGGCTTCACCTTCTTCTTGGTGATTGTCCATGCCTTGCATGTGGTGGGCGGAGTTGCCGGATTGATCTTCTTGATGTTTGGTCTTCACCGCAACTCATACGACCATGAACGCTATTTCCCAGTTCGATTTTGCGCGATCTACTGGCACTTTCTGGATGTTGTCTGGGTGGTCATGTTGGCCTGCTTTGCGTTGGCTGCATACATGTCAAAAATTGGAGTTCATTAATCCCTGGACACATTCCACCACTTTACGTCAACCCTGCACTTCCCAGGCTACGAGGATACCCAATGGATCGCTTGCGCGCGCTGATACTTTTGAAGGAATGCACTGGTGACGATTTGTGGTCGCCCGAGTATTGCCGACAACAAAGAATTCCAGAAGCTTGGATCGATGAACTGTGCGACTGTTTTGAATCAAGTTTTGATCATGACTTGCAAACGATCTATGTGGATGGACAACCCACCAACCAATATCTGGGAGTGCGGGACGTTGACTTGGCTCTCAAGTTGGGACATCTCTTGGGCGTTCCAGTCAGCCGGCTGAAAGCTCAGTCGCTTTCTAGAAGCGGACTGGTAATGGCAATTCAACAGGCTGTTGAGGAATAACCGACTTGCCGCATCTCAGGCTGAATTTTAATGCGAGCGGCAGCTAAATTTCTACCAGTTGTAGTGGAACTCGCCAAAGTTCCTGTGTCTATATGGGAATTCTGGCGAATTCCACTACGGTAGAGCCTTCTCAGCCGCTCGCCTAATAACCCAGGTTGGCACGATTCACCTGATCGTTCAGAGTGATCCAGTCGTAGATGAACCCGATCCCAAAAAGTCCGCCGGTCAGCAACCAAATAATTCCTGTTACCCATTTGCCTAGATAGAACCGATGGATTCCAAGTAGGCCGATCAAAAAACAAGAATGCAGCAACCAAGCCACATTGTGGTCATAGGGTCCAGGAACATGATGACGTCGCGCTGAACTTGCCAGCATGGGCATCAAGAACAGATCCAGAATCCAGCCAATGAAGAATAGTCCGAAGGTGAAGCAATAGATGATGCCACTGATCGGCCGCCCGTAGTAGAAGCGGTGAGCACCAAAAAATCCAAACAACCATAAGACGTAGCCAACGACCATCGAGTGGCCGGTGACCGCCGGGTAAGCTGGCTGATGATAGTACGGTTGATAGTTCATAGTGCCGGCGTGCATTTTCTAGACCCCTACTGACTGTGGCTATTACCGGCTGTGCCGTTCAAGGCATGCCGCTAAGGTTCATTCGCCGCTGCTGTCAGGATCTTGGCATAACTAAATAGTCTATCCAAAAACTATTCGAACCCTCAACCGGCTTTCCCCCCAAGCGGTGGACAAGAATTCTGAGTAAACTCGACAACAAATCATTGAACCCCATCCCAATGACAAATCAAAATTCTTCAATTACAAATAATAAATCTTCAGACTACTTTGCCGATTTCAGGGTGGCTGCGAAAAAGCCTGTTCTAGCTTACCATAAAAGAGTTAACGTAAAGCAGCCATCCACCTTTTGAGTTACGCGATCCATGTCAGATAATCCTTCCGCCTCGGACCATTCCAGCTCAAACAACTCCGTTCAGGCCAGCGTCAGCGCGGCACCACAACCACTTACAAAACTGGAGCGGAGGGTCCTGGGAGTCCTGATGGAGAAGGCCAGAACCACTCCTGACGCTTATCCTTTGTCGCTGAATGGTCTAGTAACAGGCTGCAATCAAAAATCCAATCGAGCACCTTTGATGGATTTGACTTCGGAACAGGTCGAAGATGCGCTTATTGCCATGCGTCAGAAGCAGTTGGTAGCCGAGGTTCATAGTGGAGGCCGTGTACCCAAATACAGGCACCTAGGCTATGACTACATGGGAGTCAAAGGAACTGAAGCGGCTGTAATGACGGAGCTTTTATTGCGGGGCGAACAGACCATCGGTGAACTTCGAACTCGGGCCGGTCGATTCGAGCCCATCGCCGATCTGACCGCTTTGCAGCAGGTTCTAGACCGGTTGATTGAGCGTGGCTTGGTTGTCGAATTGACTCCCGCCGGTCGAGGTCAAATGATCACACATGGACTTTACCAGCCGCACGAGATGGAGCGGCTAAGAGAATCGGCATCCCGACAGGGCACCGCCGATGATTCCAGCGAATCAGTCTCAAGCAACCATCGCAGCACCGGCTCTTCTTCCGGCGCAGCAGCTCCTTGGTTAGAAGAACTGAAAGAGCTACGTGAAGTGGTGTCTGAGCTTCAGCAACGAGTTGAAGCGCTAGAAAATCGTTGATTTCGGCAAGCTATCGAGCCGCTGGTTGACCCGGTGTCGCAACACGATTTCCAGTGGATGCCGGCTGCTGTTCGGCTTGTTGAGGTGGAATCCATGGTTCCTGGATAACTTGCCAATCCCCTCCCACTTTGGTGTCGATAAAGCTTTGCATGAACAAGTTCTGTTTGATTCGATCCAGGATGCTATTAACCTGCTTGCCTGAGAATTCATACAGCTCACGATGCTTGGCTTCAGGTGTCCAGTTGGGCATGAATAGAAACATAGCTCTGGGCAGGTTATCACTACGATCCAGTACGATTTGAACTCGCGAGTAGTTTCCAGCGTCGTCCGCACGCTTTGGCCACGCCTCGATCCATACGTCGTTGTTACCTTGTGGAGGTGCAATAGCGCGCACAAAGTAGCGTGACTTCACTTCGTGGGCCTTGACGCCAAACAAGAATGGTAGGGGGCTGAGCAAGATGTTGTTTCCGCGAAGCTCGGGTGGCAACTGAGTTCGAACAGCCTTTTTGTCGTTGCGATCGAGTTGGTGAACCCATTCTCCGTCGCAGACCCACCAGTCACCAAAAGGCAACCTTGGATTGGCCTTATAGTCTGGGGCTCCGTCTGGCTTGGTGCCGGCCAACGTGACTCGAGTCTCTTCTTTGAAGCTTCCCTTGTCCGGACTTTTGTATCGCACCGAACCTTCGGCAATTGATTCCGGGTGAGTGTCGTGGGTGTTCGGATTATAGATCCATCGCTTGAACTGACACTCAAAGGTGTTTATCTGACTTGTACTCTTTTCCCAAACATCCAGAACCTGATCAACGTATCGCTGCTCAGCTTCTGACAGCGCTGGAAAAGGCGGCTGAGCAACCTGCGCATCACCTTGGGCGCCCGCCGTTGCGGCGTCGACCAGGCGATATTGCCCGGGCTGCGCCGCCTGGCCGCTTTGAGGAGCTTCGCCTTGATTGCGTCGAGCGGTAGGCTGCTGCTGATCTAGCTGCCTTGGATCGGCCTGCTGCTGAGCCATCGCCGAAAGTGCCCAACCAAAAGAGATCAGGCTGAATACCACAAATTTCCGAAGCGAACAAACACGATCGAGATTGAGCAGTAGCATGTGCATCTTCCGTGACGCGAGTTTTTTTGATTTTGATAGAGAAGCTTTGTCGCTGGCTACGCAGATCGTCCGACCATCTCCCGGTCCAGCATGAAGTCGAAGCAGGTTTTACCAAACTGCCGAATCGAACCCCATAGCGATTACCGAAAATTTTGCGACCGCAAGCATCGCACCCCCCCAATAGAGCTACTAGCATTCCGAATAGCCTGAAGCGAAGCCGCCTACTGACTGTAAATTATGAAGATAGTTGCCGGTTTGAGCGCCAAGAACGTCGGCTTGAAGGTATTTAACTGGAGAAACGCACTGTAACAAAGTGCCATACTTACCGCGATCTTTTCAAAAGCACCAACTGATGGAAACGCTATCTACGATTTTCCTACTGTTTGTATTGCTGTTCGTGTTTTCAGCATTGGGTCATGGATTGTGGCTGGTCATGGCTGCGATTGCCCGTGGCATCCAAGGAGCCTTGGGATCTGGCAAAGGTGACGAAACCAGACCGTCCTCGGGAGACACCAACCCCAAGATTCAACAGGACATTCAGGCAGCGCGGCGACTGATTGGGTATGCGCGGTTCCAAAACTGGTTGACTCCAACCCAGTTACAGACTCTGGATCGATTGTTAGATCAACTTACTAGGCGAACTTCTGGCCTCGATACACAGGAAGCTGCTTCTCCAGTGAGTGCACCAGATAGAGAACCGTCTGCGTCGACCACCAGCGTTCTTTCGGCGTCAAACGCTGATTCTTCCGGGACCCCGGTCGTTCAGCAACATCTAGCACCCAAAACTTTACCGGCAGCGGCCAGCCGACCACCTGAGCCGCGCCCATGGAACAGCTCTTGGAACCAGCCGCCTGCTCCGCTGATAGAACCCGAACCGATAGCTGCTGCAATCCAAGCTCCTTCCTCAATCGTAGCGGCCGAGTCGTCAACTCCCCAAAGTGCTACTCTGCGTGCGGATCTATTGCGTTCGTTCATGCAGCAAAGCAACATACGCTGGATCGAACTGATTAGTGCCACGCTGATCATCGTCTGTTCGGTTGGATTGGTTATCAGTCTTTGGAACACATTGGCATCGACCAGTCGGTACTTGCCTTCGCTGGTTTTCTTGTTGGCAACTTTGGCTGTCCATGCTGCAGGTCACTACACTTTGCGCAAATGGAAATTGCGGAATACCTCGCGAGGCATATTGCACATTGGGTTGACATTGATTCCTTTGGCAGTCTTGGTTGGCATCTTGTTGTCCCAGCGTCCCAATCAACCCGCTGCTTTGGATACAAGCACTTGGTTAGTTTTGGTCGTGGGCTGCATCACATACGGCGCATCGGCCCTGCTAACTTGCCGAGCTTTATTTGGAAGCCGTTATCTGCTGATTACGGCAACGCTGATCCTTTGCGCTGCAACATTACTTCCAATACATTATCTGGGCTCCAACCAACTGCTCAATCGTTGGCAATCGACGATTTGTTTTTTGCCGATGATTGTGTTGCAGTTAGCAAGTTCGTTGCGACTAAGTCTATCCTCCCGTGTTTCAAAATACCTGAGTAGCAGGCGTATGCGACGAATTGCTGGGCAGGTTGTACAGCTTGTCTTCGCGGCGCTAGTACCGTGTGTCTATTGTTTGCTGAAGTTCACAGGTCTTGCTAATCTGAACCCGACCATGCTGTCTGCATTTGGATTGCTGTTAGCAGCTTGGAGCGCTTGGGGTTGGTCGGCAAGCGTTTCAAGTTGGTCGGCGCTGAACACCACGTTTGAGAAGACCAAAACAAACGTAAACGGCAGTTG
>DAIRSD010000066.1:0-14493 GCA_036804625.1 Aureliella sp.
TGACGTAGTCGCCGTCCATAGAAAAGCCATCTATCGCTGCACTGTCCTTTCTCTGGGTCGATGGAAAGCTATGGATGGCTTGAGATACCGTAGGGTGGGACCAGCGAGGCTGTGCGACAACGTGAACTATATCGCAATGTTTGAATCGTGCTCTGCAAGGTAACGCAGCCCCAGAACAGATCAGCCTCGCGCCGGGCCACCATTGCGTGCAAGTTGTGTAATGTGCGGATTGCTCGATCGAATCGGTGTGCCGGCGGTCGCGAGACTCATAGTGGCGTTGGATGAATCGATTCCACTTTGAGATGATTGTTGGTTCCGCGACCTGGTCACACCCTACCTCAGCGCAACTTAAGCCCGGGGTTGGGACATACAAAGTGCGTTGCAACGGAAAAATTACTTGGGTGCCATGCGTATGGCACCGTCCAGGCGAATAGCTTCGCCGTTGAGCATCTGATTTTCGCAAATGTGCTGAACGAGTGCCGCAAATTCGCTGGGATAACCCAACCTGGATGGGAACGGAACCTGCTGACCAAGCGACTTCTTGGCCTCTTCTGGCAAGGATTGCATTAGTGGTGTATCGAACAGGCCAGGCACGATAGTCATGACTCGAATTCCAAATTTTGCCAGTTCACGAGCGACAGGCAGAGTCATCGCCACTACGCCGCCTTTAGAAGCCGAGTAGGCGGCTTGACCTATTTGCCCATCGTAGGCGGCGACGGAAGCCGTATTGACGATCACTCCGCGTTCGCCGCCTTCCATTGGCTCAGTCTTGGAAATCACTTCGGCAGCCAATCGAATGACGTTGAATGTACCGATCAAATTGACTTGGATCATTCGATTGAACACGCCCAAGTCATGAGGTCCATCTTTACTGATAACGCGAACTGCCGACGCAATCCCTGCGCAGTTGACAACACCGCGAAAATCACCAAACGTATCTACGGCTACTTTGATCGCGCTGCGGACGCTGGCTTCGTCGGTCACGTCGGTCGCCACAAACCTCGCTTCACCCAGTTCCTTAGCCAGCGACTGTCCAAGTTGCTGGTTGATATCTGCAATCACCACGCGCGCACCACCGGCAACAAGCCGCCGCACCGTAGCTTCACCCAAACCTGAACCACCACCTGTAACCAAAAAACTACGCCCAGCAATATCCATAGTCTGTAAATCCCAGCATCAGAAAAAATCAAAGAATCGTTTGGTCTACGCAGATCGAACCGGCATTTTAACAGATCGACCGCTATTGAGAACTAGAAAATGGTTTTCACTACTCTTTCCATACTTCGACAATTACACTATCCTGTGTTTCGGTGTAATATTACCTTTTCTCAGGAGGACTCTTGGATGGTCAAGTTGAAAAGTGAGAAATCGGGCTGCTGCCAACGACCTCCTTTGCACGAGCGTCCGCTGCTGACGCCGATTCAGGCCGGTGGCTTGGCGTCTGTCTTTAAGGTACTGGCCAATGACACGCGTCTGCGATTGCTCCACGCGCTGGTACGCTGCGAAGAACTTTGCGTCTCCGATTTGGCTCAGTCGATTGGAATGAAGCCGCAAGCTGTTTCCAACCAACTGCAACGACTTTCTGACCTTGGCATTCTGGCCTCCAGGCGCGACGGTAACAGTATCTACTATCGTCTGGTCGATTTGTGCGTTCGCTCGCTGCTGGACCAAGGGCTATGTCTGATGGAAGAAGTCTCGCACCGAACCAAGTACTCGTTGCAAGGTGCCAGAAATGCTTGAGTTAGCTCGCAAGTGTATTGCGGAACTGGTGGGTACGTTCAGCTTGGTGTTTTTTGGCACCGGGGCCATGGTTGTCAGCGAGAGCTTTCCCACAGCGGTGACTCACCTTGGAGTAGCAGCAACCTTTGGCTTGGTCGTGCTCGCGATGATCTTCGCAATTGGGAATGTGTCGGGTAGCCACCTTAATCCGGCGGTGACGATCGCATTTTTTCTCGCGAGAAAGTTTCCAGCAAAATCGGTGCTGCCCTACATTGTCGCTCAGCTTCTGGGTGCAATCTTCGCCAGCGCGACGATACGCCACTTGTTTCCGCAAAGCCAACTGCTTGGCATGACTTTGCCCAGTGGTCTGTGGTCCCAGGCGTTTGCACTGGAGTGCATTCTCAGTTTCCTATAGATGTTCGTCATTGCGAGTGTTTCTACGGGTTGTCCCGAAAAGCGTCTCCTGTCAGGCTTGGGTGTTGGTTCGATCATTGCCATCGAAGCTCACTTTGCGGGCCCTATCACCGGAGCGTCGATGAATCCAGCTCGATCCTTTGGTCCTGCGCTTATCGTTGGCAATTTCGATTCACTCTGGATCTATATCCTTGCACCCATCATCGGCGCGACACTGGGCGGTTGGTTGAGACTGTTCGTACAAGCAGAAAGTGCATCTTCTGTATCACAAAATCCGTTCGAAAACTTGGAAGCTACTAAAGTATGAATTCCGTAGACTTTTTGGCTTTGCTAAAGGCTAGCCCTCAACAGAGTATTCATGTGATGCTGCGGCCCCAGCGATTGCTGCTAGTGATCTGTTATTGTTGAAGTTCATTTCCTTATGATGCCAGTCTGAAAGCCCCATAATGTCCCCTACAAAATCTATTCTCTTTGTCTGTGTCGAAAATTCCAATCGAAGCCAAATGGCCGAGGCTTTTGCGCGGATGCTAGGAGCATCCTCCATACAAGCCTTTAGCGCTGGATCGCGTCCATCGGGTCGGATCAATCCCAAGGCCATAGAAGCCATGCGAGAGTTAGGTTACGACCTTACGACTCATCATTCCAAGGGGCTTGAAGGCTTCAACGGCACCCGTGTGGAAGTAGCGGTCACCATGGGCTGTGGCGATGAATGTCCGCTTGTCCACGCCGATCGACGTGTCGATTGGCAGATTCCCGATCCGCGCGACATGACTCCAGACGAGTTCCGAAAGGTTCGAGACTTGATTGGTCAGAAGGTCAAAGAACTCTTGGAAACTACCTAAATGTCAACGGGTATCTGTGGATGGAATTTGGCATGTTTACTCATCTAGAATCTAGTCGAGTTGGCAGGCCGCATCCCTGACTACTGTTCAACTAAAATGTCCTGAGACATACTGGCGAGTGTATTCTTGTTGCGGCGACTTGAATATCTGCTCAGTCTCTCCAAATTCTACCAGGTATCCCGAACGCGACTGCTTGTCGACATACATGAACGCGGTGTGATCGGCGACTCGCATGGCTTGATGCAGATTGTGAGTCACGATCACAATCGTGTATTGCCGTCGCAGTTCGATCATCAGCTCTTCGATGCGACTGGTCGAAATCGGGTCCAGCGCTGAACAGGGTTCGTCCATTAACAGAACCTGCGGCCCAGTGGCAATAGCCCGAGCGATGCACAGCCTTTGCTGCTGGCCACCTGACAAGGACAAAGCGCTCTTTTTGAGCTTATCCTTAACTTCGTCCCACAACGCAGCCGCCTGCAACGCTTGCTCGACCCGTTGATGTAAATTTTGTGTATCTCGGTTGACTCGAAGTCCGAAAGCTACGTTATCAAAAATGCTCATGACAAATGGAGTTGGCTGCTGAAAGACCATTCCAATCTGGCGACGCACCCGCACCGGATCGATGTGCGGTGCGTACAGATTCTGACCTGACAGAGTAACTCGTCCGTCCAGCCGGAAGCCTCGAACGATATCATTCAGACGATTAAAACAGCGCAAGACGGTGCTTTTGCCACATCCTGATGGACCGATAAATGCCGTAATTCGCCCGTGCTGAATCTGTAAATGTGTCTCTTTGACAGCCAGGAAGTCCCCGTAGTACAACTGCTGAATTTCGCAGTCTATCATGGTCGCTCTACTGGGTTGACCGGGGTTGACATGCCGCGTTGGCATCGTGGGACAAGCTGTGGTCATGATCATTCTCTCGCTATAATTTTACTGCCGTATTTCAATACGGCCGGAATATACTGCTATCTGCTGAGCGGCTTGCGAGTCAAAAACTGTGCGGCTAGATTCAGAACTAATATCATCAGCACTAGAATCAGCGCCGCAGCCCAAGCCATCTCGATCATGTTGTCGTAGGCGGATCCGGAAAAATTGAAGATAAAGACCGCCAGCGATGCTGTGGGCTGGTCCAATGTCAACCGACCATCCTGCATCAACCAATAGTTGCTGAACAGAGCGGTAAACAGTAGCGGAGCCGTCTCGCCAGCCGCTCGTGCAACTGCCAGTAAGACTCCGGTTAAAATGCCTGGAAACGCCGTGGGTAGGAGAACTCGCCAGACGACTTGCGTCTGATTACAACCCATGCCGATAGCAGCTTCGATCAATTTGCTTTGGACCATGCGCAGCGACTGTTCAGCAGTCAACAATACGATAGGCAACATCAAGACGGAAAGCGCGATGGCACCGGCGATCGCTGAGTAACTTTTCATGGTCAGTACTACCATCGCGTAAGCAAAAACACCTGCCAGAATGGACGGCAAACCAGAAAGCACTCGGGCCACAAAGCGGACCGTTTCTGCCAGCCGACTATCAGGACCAAGGTAAGCGATATAGACGGCGGTCATGATGCCGCTGGGAACACTGATCAATGCCGCCAAAGCCACTACAGCAACCGTACCGACAATGGCGTTGCCAAAGCCACCGCCGGGTTCTAGCGGTGCTGGCGGCAACGAGACCAGTGCTTCCCAATTCAGCGAGGAAAGTCCTCGATAAAAGACCATGCCCAGCAGTGAAAACAGTGGCAAGCAGGCCAACAGTGCCACCAAACCGCTCAGCCAGTTCATCAGCCAGTTGCTGAGTGTCCGACGATCCCAGCGGTCGTACTCAAGTGAGCCGTGCAGGGACGCATGAGCGGATTGTTGTGCATTCATCAACGAACTCATGCGACAGCCTCCGCTTTTCTCGTGAACTTGATTCGTCCGCGCATATTCATCAACACTCCAAAGACGTTAGCACTCAGACTCAGCGCCAGCAGCACCAAAGCGGCCAGCATTAACGCCGAGGCTTCACTGGGACCGGCTTCGGGAAATTGATTGGCTAGTCGTGCGGCTAGAGTGTTGGATGGCGATAGGAGCGAAACGGTTAGTCGACTTGAATTGCCTGCCAGCATCGCCAGCGCCATGGTTTCACCTATCGCGCGACCGAACCCAAGTACCAAAGCAGCTCCGATACCACGCGAAGCTGATGGCAAAACGACTCGCCACAAAACTTCCCAGCGAGTCGCTCCCAACCCCATGGCCGCTTCTTTCAGTCGCGACGGAACGGCACTGAGAGCTTCGCGGCTGACCGAGGCCACGGTCGGCAAAATCATGATTCCCAAGACCAGTGCTGCAGGTAATATGCCAGGACCGGTCAGTGGAGTACTAAACAGGGGACACCAAGAAAAATTTCCATGTAGCCAATCTGCCATCGGACGAAGCAATGGAATGACATAGTAGATTCCCCAGAGTCCGTAGACCACGCTGGGTATGGCAGCCAGCAGATCGACCACCGTTTTCAAGAACCACTCGATTCGCGCAGGCAAAAAACTCTGCGTCAGCCAAATTGCGATGGAAATGCCCAGCAGTCCAGCAAGGAGTAGCGCAAGCAGCGAACTATACAAAGTGCCCCAGATCTCTGGTAAAACTCCATACTGCTGCGTTGCCGGGTCCCATTGCGAAGTGACTAGAAACTTGACCCCATGCTCTCGTGCTGCTGGGATCGCGCGATAAGCGATCTGCACGATGATCAATCCACCCAGCAAAATGACCACAGCGGCCATCGCCAAACAGATGCGTCGAAAAGAGGAATCCACCCAACGTTCGCAGGAGTGCCAAAAACTACTGCTTGCTTTTGACCCCGGAGGAAATTCTGGAAGCTGAGGTATTTGCGACATAGCTTTAACCGCTTCTCAATCTGCTACTCGATCTGTGCCGCCGCCGCTCGAACACGTTCCACCATTGGCGACGGTAGTGGGATATAACCGATTGGTTCGCTAGCCGATTGCCCTTGGCTGATACAATACTCCACTAAATTTTTAATGGCTTGTGATTGATTCGCGTTGTCGTACTTCCGATAACAAAGTAACCATGTGTAGGTTACGATCGGGTAAGAATCGCTACCGGTTGGATCTGCTATCCAGAGTATCAAATCCTCCGGAATCTCTTGAGCGCTGGCCAGTGCGGCTTGACCCGATTGAGCGTTCGGAGGTACATAATTGCCCTCGCGATTTTCCAGAGTTGCCATGGGCTGTTTGGTTTGGACGGCAAAGCTGTATTCGACGTATCCGATGGCACCCGGCGTCTGCTTGACCATCGCCAGAACGCCATCATTCTTAGGAGCTTTCACCAAGTTGCTAACGGCTGGCCAGTTGATCGACTTGTTGACGCCGTATTGAGATTTCCAAATCGCGTTGATTTCACTCAGGTGGGTGGACAGCACGTGAGTTGTCCCGCTGCTATCGGAACGAACAACGACAGTGATCGGCCTATCGGGCAGCGTTGAATCAGGATTGCAAGCTGCAATTCTGGGATCATTCCAGCGCGCGATTTGCCCCATCAAAATTCCACAGTAGGCATCCCGTGACAGTCGCAGTTCGTTAGGACCGCCGGGCAGGTTGTAAGCCAAAACCACCTTTCCTGCAGTCAAAGGCAGCAGCAACACACCCCGTTTGACCTGAGCTATCTCGTCGGTCGTCATGGCTGCGTCGCTGGCAGCAAAATCCACCGTTTCATTGATTAGATCCTGAATACCAGCACCACTACCTTTTGCTTGATAGTCCACCAGCACGTTAGGGGAATCTTTCTGAAAATCTCGAAACCAGCGGAGATATAATGGAGCAGGAAAACTGGCACCAGATCCCTGCAATTTTGTTTTGGCGGTGGAGGCATCTGATGTGGGGGATGAAGATGTCGTCGATTGGGAGCAGCCCAAAAGCGAACCAACGATAGCCACTGCAAATGCGGATAGAAACCGGCTCATAAAGCCCTTTGCTCAAATGTGATTTACGACGAATCATGCGACTGAGTCGAACTAGCCCTCCTATTGCATCACGGGCTGCGATTACCAGCAAGTCAACCGGTTCAGAAGTGATGGCTATTCACTAGAACTTAACACAGTTCCGTTTTAGGCATCCGCTTTATCGCTTTGAAATCTCAGGCAAAACAAGCTTGCTGCACGCGACTAGAGTACTCGTTTTGCCTTAGGACGAAGCAGCCAATTGCAATGTTAAGTTTCGCTGAACAAATCTTCACAAAGCGATAACACATTCTTAACAGCGGCTTTCGATATCACTTGGATGACTTCGCTAAAATCTCCGGCCAATGTGAGGTCAAGCCATTTTTATGGCAACAGTGCGAAGCGCTGGTCTGTAAGTCCAAGCTGACCTCGATGAGAAGACATGTCGAGGGTTATTATGTCACGTTACAAGATTCGGCCCGGTTTTACGCTGGTCGAGCTACTGGTGGTCATCGCAATTATTGGAATTCTAGTTGGACTGCTGCTACCTGCCGTTCAATCTGCGCGCGAGGCCGCTCGTAGAATGCAGTGCAGCAACAATTTGAAGCAAATTGGCTTGGCATGCCACAACTTCGAAAGCACTTACAAGCGACTGCCGCACGCCGGGCAATGCGACAGCACTGGCGGAGCGTCAACGGTTTACATGACTCAATCGACACCCACGCAGTTGCTTCCGTTTATTGAGCAAACTGCAGTCTACAACTTGATGGAGCATAACCTAACGCGCGATCAGATGTCAACGAAACCGACGCCCTATACGATGGCGACTGTTCATGCCAACGCTCGCGGTGCGGTCTACAACGATCCGGACTACCCCGACACGGTTAGGGCAGCCAAAACCCCAATTGCGGCCTATGTTTGCCCAAGCACTGCGATTTCCCAAGAGGCGCGCGCTCCAGACGGCTATGGGGCTTGGGATTATATGTTTATCTCTGTGACCGACGTGGAAGAAGAAGCTGGGCAGTCCGTGGAGCAAGGCTCGCGTCCTACCGACAACGCTCGTCGTAACTTGATGACGCGTGCAGGCTGCTTAAGTTGTGACAATTCGGCTGGATTCAGTAGGATTTCTGACGGCACCTCCAACACTGTACTTTGTATCGAGGACGCTGGCCGAGCGCACCCCAGTGCTGGCACTTTTGCTTCACTGTCGTCACGACCAGCGCCTATCACTCAAGACTCAGTCGCTTGGACAGGCGGTACCAGCGGCGGACGCCGCATGTACGCTTGGGCTGATCCTGATGCCGGGACCAATGGTCTTTCTGGCCCCAGCAATGCGCTTTCGCCCGCATCACGTGTACTAAGGATCAATAGCTACAAGACGCCGATTGGTGGACCGCCCCAATGCCTGTGGTCGCAAAACAACTGCGGCCCCAACGATGAACCGTTCAGCTTTCACTCTGGCGGAGTCAATGCGGCTATGGGTGACGGATCGGTTCGATTCATTAGTGATGGAGCCACATGGCGAACGCTTAAATCGATTGCCGGAGCCAACGACGGCAACATCGTCAGCGATTTTTAGTACTACAGAAAAAAGGATCGCCAATCATGCGTGTCGCTAAAATCAGTTGTGCAGTACTTTTGGCTTGCGTTTCGTTGCTGGGTTGCGGCCCCACGATTACCAAGAATGCCGATCCCGTAGAGGTGAAGATCAAGGTAACCAGCAATGGAAAACCGGTCGACAAAGTAACGTTGACGTTACAGCCAATGACTCATGGAGCGGTTCAATCAGACTCTCCTGTAGTTAAAGGCGAGTGCAAAGCCATGGTAGTCCCTGGTACCTACACTTACTATGTAGCCAGTGGAGCCAATGACAGTGCCGTCCAAAAAATCCCCGAAGCTTTTCGTCGTGGAGACATGGAACGCAAACTTGAGATTACTCAAGCTGGCAACTTTGAGGTGCAGCTTAACTAGTAGCTAAAAAGACACTTCTCGCTAATCGCTTGTCCCGCGAATCATTTGCTTTGCATTTCGCAAGCATGGCAGGCGTCAGCTATCTAACCCGATTTTCTAACCAAGAGCCAGGCTGTTTGACAGACTGGCTCTTTCTCGGCGCAAACCCTACAGGCTTTAACAATGAGAAGGACCGGTACATAACACCGCTTCGATCAAATCCAGAACCTTTCAGTCCTAGCAAGCTGGCCGCATCTGTTCGGAGCGCCCCGTATCGGCTGTTTGTCGGCCTGAGATAGAATGTTAGGTTGCAAATTACCGTTGCAACTTAAGCAGCTATTCGAGTTAACAATACAAAACTATTCGAGCCCCTCAACCTTCCAACTTCTCCGAAGCGATGGAGATGGTTCTGGGAGAGACTCTCAGAAGGATGGTATAGATGAACCCCGATATCCGTGAGGAATCGGAACCAGTTCTGGCTGAACTGCTCGACCCGCAAGCGGTGTCAGTATCCAATGCGGGGGAGATTTTCCGCAATCAGCCTAACGCCACCGCACATCCAGTAAATCGCGAGGGACGAATAGCCGCCATTGACGTTTTGCGTGGTTTTGCGTTGCTGGGAATATTGCTACTGAACATTCAGTGCTTTGCTATGCCATCCATTGCTTACCTAAACCCTACAGCTTACGGCGATTTGGAAAAGGCTAATTATTGGGTATGGTGGTGTACGCATGTTCTTGGCGATCAAAAATTCATGTCGATCTTCTCGATGCTGTTTGGGGCGGGAGTGGTGCTCATGACTCGTAGCGGTCAAGCTCGCACCGGACATTCGGCAGCTATTCACTATCGTCGCATGTTTTGGCTCATACTTTTTGGTTTTCTGCATGCTCACCTACTTTGGGACGGAGACATCCTTTTCAGTTATGGTATCTGCGGTCTATTGCTTTGGCCGCTGCGTAATCTTTCCGCAAAAGTCTTAATACCTGTCGGTCTGGTACTTATTGCCTTTGGTTCATTGCCAATCCTGGAGCTGGGCCTAAGCATGCCTCTTTGGCCTGAGGATGCTCTCGCCGAATTGAATCATGAATGGCAACCGTCTGATGAATCCATACAGCAGATCCTGGATGCGTTTCGCGGTTCCTGGTTAGACCAGGCTCCGTATCGCTCGATGGAGGCCATTGTATTTCAGACAGTCATACTAGCTTTCTGGACATTTTGGCGAGCTGGTGGCCTGATGATTGTCGGCATGGGGCTGTTTCAACTCGATTTTTTTCATGCTCGCTGGCCGTCTAGCCGCTACCTATTGCTAGTCATGTTGACATTGCCGATTGGCGTCAGCTTGTCAGCCTACGGAGTTCATTGGAATGAACAACGAGACTGGGCGACACAGACCAGTTACCTTTTGGGTAGCTTATGGAACTATTGGGGTAGTCTGCTGACCGCCATAGCATTTGCCAGTCTTGTGATCTTGATCTGCAAAAGCAGACTGATAAGGCTGTTGTTCCCGCTAGCGTCGGTGGGCCAAATGGCGCTTAGCAATTATCTGATGCAGACTGTGATCTGCACCTCCATTTTCTATGGACACGGCCTGGGTTGGTTTGGCTATTTGGAACGAGCCGAGCAGTTATTGATCGTGATTGGAGTGTGGCTGACACAGCTTATTGTCTCGCCGATTTGGCTTAACTATTTTCGATTTGGCCCAGCAGAGTGGCTATGGCGCAGTCTGACCTACTGGAAGCTGCAGCCGATGCTTTCGAACGGCTGAACGACTGTTAAGCTAGACTCGAATCGCGGTTTCAGTTACTCTACGACGGACTCTGGCCGGTGCAGGAGGCCAGCGCGGGCAGCAAGAATCTCTTGGAAGCTTTGCGCAAGTCGTTTGAAATCTGTTTGCAACAATATCAGGGCCTGCCGCAAGAAATCGAGAAGTCCAAGTAATTTTAGGACACTTCTCGCTGATCGTTGGTATCAACCGTGTAGAAATACCTGGGATTACTGAGTAAGAACTACGCTAGGTTCGTTGCAAACCTGGAATATTTTTATGCACGTCAATGGCAACTACCCAATGAACATTCGATTAGCCGTTTTATTACTGACCTGGCTATGTGCTAACCCTCTCACTCAAGCTGTAGCTGAAGAGCGTTATAAGCTTCAACCACTACAATACAATGACCCTGATCTAGTAGTGGATTTGGGAGTGGGTTTGTGGGCATGGCCCATGCCTGTCGATTACAACTCGGACGGGCTGATCGATCTTCTTGTGGCCTGTCCTGATAAACCGTCCAATGGTGTGTGGTACTTTGAAAATACTGGGGGTCCCGACAAAAAGCTGCCTGTATTTAAAGCCGGAGTGAGACTGGGGCCAGCCGGTCACAACATGCAAGTCTCCTACGTCCATAGGCAACCTCGCATTCTTGTGCCAGGATTTGAGATCACCGATTTTAAGAGTTCCGACTTTCGGCAGAAGCGTGAAATCTATGGAAAGAGCAATGTACACTCGGCCAAAAACATCCGTGCCAACATGTGGCGGTACGTCGACTACGATGGCGATGGTGCACACGACATCATCGTTGGCGTGGGAGACTGGAGCGACTTGGTGTGGGACCACGCCTATGATTCGTCAGGCACTTGGCAGAATGGTCCTCTGCACGGCTACGTTTATTGGATTAAAAATTTGGGCACAGATTCGGCTCCTGAGTATTCACCACTGCCGGTGCAGTTGACTACTGCTGATGGCAGCTTGATTGACGTATATGGCTGGCCGTCGCCCAATTTTGCTGACTTCGACAGCGATGGTGATCTGGATTTAGTCTGCGGCGAATTTCTGGATGGATTTACCTACTTTGAGAACACAGGATCGCGCCATCAGCCTAAGTATTCTGTCGGTCGAAGATTGATCGCTTCCGACGGCCATCCGCTCGTGATGCACGTTCAGATGATTACACCCACCGCTTTTGACTGGACAAACAATGGTCAGGTGGATTTGATCGTAGGAGATGAAGACGGTCGAGTTGCCTTAGTGGAACACTCTGGCACTGTGCGAGATGGCATGCCGGTATTCCACCAGCCAGTCTATTTCCAGCAGCAGGCAGATACACTCAAGTTTGGCGCTTTGGCAACACCTTTTATTGTGGATTGGGACAAGGATGGGCTGCACGATAACATGAGTGACGATACTGCTGGAGATGTCAGCTGGTTCAATAACATGGGTGCCGGTACTTATTGTTTGCCAAAAAGGGCCGCTGCTGAGTTATTGGTTGATTCTAAGTCACAAGCCAAGTTTCGAATTACGGCTGGTTCCAACGGATCGATTCAAGGGCCTTGTGAAGCTAAATGGGGTTACACCTGTTTTAGTGTGGCGGATTGGAATCAGGATGGTCAAAAGGATGTGATCTACAACTCGATCTTTGGAAAGCTAGGACTGCTGTTGGGCACTGAAGATCCCAAACAGATTTCGCCAGCATTTTTTGATTCTGGTATCCGTGAACTACCGCCCAAGTGGTCGTGGTGGCAATGGCCTTCCAGCGATACGTTGACTCAGTGGCGCACGACACCGTTGGTTTTAGACTTTACAGGTGATGGACAATTGGACTTAATTGCGCTGGATCAGGAAGGCTATTTGGCACTCAGAGAATCTGCGGGCAGCGCCAAGCGAATTTTTATTGACGAGGACAACTTGCCTATTCGATTGAATGCTGGTTCGGCCGGACGCAGCGGTCGAGTCAAGATAGCGATGGTGGATTGGGATGGCGACGGGCGCCTGGACCTGCTGGTCAACTCCAAGAACGCGCTTTGGTATCGCAACTGCGAAGACCGCGACGGACGGATTGTCCTGAAGGCTGTGGGTGACTTGGCAGATCGAGACGTTTCGGGTCATAATTGCAGTCCAGCGGTTGGTGATCTAGACGGTAGCGGTAAACCAGGGTTGTTATTGGGTGCGGAGGATGGACGTCTTTACTACATGCGTCACGGCGACGGTACACAGTTTGACTCACAAGATTTAATGGCTCGCCCAGCCCAAGCTCCGGCTGAAACGAAATTCCCTGGATTTGAAAGTGAAGAGTTCATTTATGAGACCGCCAGCTTTCCTGAGTGCCATGCAAGCAGCCTGGTTGAGACCAGTCGCGGTTTGGTGGCAGCCTGGTTTGGCGGAACGCACGAAAAACACTCGGACGTCGGTATCTGGTCCAGTTACCACGACGGAAATGGTTGGAGCCAACCGGTCGAGTGGGCTACCGGTGTACAACATGACGGCAAGCGGTACCCATGTTGGAACCCAGTCTTGTTTCATACACCCGGGGATGGTCCTACCTTGCTGTTTTTCAAAGTCGGTCCTGACCCTCAATCGTGGTGGGGCGAGTTGATGGTCAGCTACGATCGTGGAAGGAGCTTTCGCGAGCGACGTAGGCTGCCTGAGGACATCTTGGGGCCGGTTCGCTGCAAACCTATTCTGCTGCCCGGCAACGTTCTGTTGTCCGGAAGTTCAACCGAACATAATGGCTGGACGGTACATTTCGAAAAAGTCTCGTTGGTGGCTGGCCAACTTTCTTCCGACTGGAAACGCATTGGACCTATTCATACGAAAGAGGAATTCAGCGCAATCCAACCCACGCTGTTGAGGCTCGCAGGCGGCAGCCTGCAAACACTCTGCCGAACGAAAAGCGGAGCTATCTCCAGCAGCTTTTCAAAAGACCAAGGCGAGACTTGGTCGAAAATGGTCGAAATCGACCTGCCCAACAACAATTCGGGCATCGACGCAGTCACCTTGACCGACGGTCGGCACCTGTTGATCTACAATCACCTTGGCAGTGGCAGAAGCGGTTGGGGAAGGCGCGGCATGTTGAATCTTGCCATCTCGGACGACGGATTAACCTGGAAAAAAGTGGGCGTCTTAGAGCAAGAAGCGAGAGCCGAGTTCAGCTATCCGGCTATCATCCAAACTGCGGACGGAAAGGTCCATGCGACATGGACTTGGAAACGCCAGAAGATCAAGCACGCTGTGATCGACCCAACCCAAATCGTCGCCGGTGATCCGCTGAGTCGCAGCGACTGGGAAGAATCACAGCAATAGTGTCCCAAACGATTCGATGAAATTGGCTGGGCAGATCATGAAAATATGGCTGATCTCGGACACTCACACCCAACATGCGGAATTGCAGGTTCCCGGTGATGTTGACATGGTTGTCCATTGCGGCGACGAAGCCAATTCGCACAAGTCGAAACCTAACTTAATTGAGTCCCGCGATTTCTTTAATTGGTTTCACGCACTGGATATCCCTCATAAGGTGTTCATTCCCGGCAATCACTCGGTCGCGATCGAGCACAAACTGCTGACTCCCGATGAATATCCAGAAATCCGTTTCTTGATCCATCAACAGATTGAGATTGAGAACCTTAAGATTTTTGGCTCTCCGTACACACCTTGGTTTTTTAACTGGGCCTACAATGTGGCTCGACCTGACCTTGAAGCGATATGGGCAACCATCCCTAACGAAATCGACTTGCTGATCACTCATGGTCCGCCCAAAAGGATTCTGGATGTAACCCGCGACTGGAAGACTAAGCAACCCATTCACATTGGATCAAAATCTTTGACCGCTCATGTCCTCACGCGCATTAGGCCTTCGGT
>DAIRSD010000067.1:0-14441 GCA_036804625.1 Aureliella sp.
AGACAACATCAATCCGGCGCTGGCCTACAGAAAAACTATGCGATTCCCTCTTGAGCGAATGCAGTCGAGTAGAGAATCCGGACGTCACCAGCATATCCACCTTCAAGGTGAATCGTGAAACGCCGGCGAGATTCATAAACCACCAGCGATGCTGACCTTTTCCTACATGCGAATCGACCTTCACTTCCGTCGGCCAGTCGCTGGGTAAATGCAACGTGGGATCTTCGACGGGCACTACCACTACATCTTCTGAAGTCAGCTTTAAATTGGCATCGGCTGACAAGAGCATGCATCCCTTTAAGGCACGAGGCAATTCCAATTTGAAGCGACGGACTTGAGACTGCATATCAGCCACCGTTTGAAATCCGAACCACCTCCATGTAGACAGCCTATCCAGTTCCACATGGACTTTACCATCGGAGGAAAACCATTGCCAATCCGACAATTGCGCGAAACCATCAGGCAAACCGCGGGCATCACGCAAAGCTACCGAGATTTTTCCCAAGTTAGCGGTATCGTCGGCGGAACCGCCAGCAAAACGCCAACCAGACAACTCAGATGACAACGCGTCACGATTGAGCGTTCCGATATAGACGGCTTCCGACAAGATCATCGGCGTAAGCTGACGCTGCAGCTCCATTTGCTGCATTTCATCCAACTTTTTCTCCAGCTCAACCTTGTCGAATGGCCAATAATCATTCGGCAGTTTCTGCTCTTGTAGGGCTTCGGGAACAAGAATGGTCAACACATCCCATGACTTGGTGCCAGACTGTTGAGCTGCCAACCTACCGGCCAACCCGGCGACGGCCTCAAGGCAAACCAGCAATCGCAGTAAGTAACGCCAATTCAACACGTTAATCCACTCCTGTCGGCTCTGCCGGCATGGACTGGGCTGTACCACTTGAGGGTGCCGCTCGGGCGCGCTGCGACACCGTGTAGGGACCGCTGCCCTCCTAGTAGCTGGACGGGCGAGCCGCTAACACGCTTCGCCTCCGAACTCGCGAGTCTACTGCATACCGCGTCAAGGAGATGATACCCACCAATAAAAAAGTTATCACTGCGGTTTGACCGAGCAACATCGACATGTCAGGCCAAATCATCGCCCCGCTCAGCAGGATTAACGCTACCGCAATTAGGGTATGGGGAGATCGCAGAACAGGGAAGCTTAGAAGCAGCCAACTTCCAAACAGGGTCAACAATCCCATGGGAAGCCACATGAAAAATCGTGACAGAACCCAAACTTCCGCAACTGGCAAATCCCCCAATCCGCTCATCGTATAGCTATTGGTGTTTGTTGGAATCCGCGTCAATATCTGGGCACCCAGCAACCGCTCCAGAGCGGACTGGTCTTTATCACTGACTCGTGACCACCACAGCGAACTCCACTGCCATCGCCACTCGGCGGTCAATTCTGGCGGGCACCAACCCAGGTGGAATATGCCGGGCATCACTAATTGCCAGTAGCAACGATCCTGCGGCTGAGCATCCTCGATGACAGCAGGCTTTAGCCTCAAGCGGTGAGCCCAAGATAGCGGTTCGCTAAGTGTGTATACCGCTTCCACACAATGCTCTCCCGTATCGGGCAAGGCAACGACGACTCGATTCGTGTTATAGTCGTAGGGAGCCAATTCGGTAGTCAGCAATACCCCGTCAAGGGCAACCTTGTCGAGCTGCGACTGGTCAGGCAGTTGAACTACAACCTGTCCACTTTCAGAGCGAACACGTGCCACAAATCTATCTCGTCGGTCCGTTCCTGCCAAAAGCGTTTGTAACCAAACCCCTTGTGTTACTAATCGCCCAACGTTGGACGAACTTCGATAGCGCAAAATCAACTCAAACGAATCTTGGTCAGGCTCCATTTCCAGTGGCCTTGCCGCGTTGGATGTGGTCAGCGACACTGCCGAATTATCGGTGGCAAGTAATACGTCGATATTCCGACTGGATCGAACTGAAAGACTCACTGGGGATCTCGCAACTTCATTTTCCAGTTGCATTGTAACCAAAGGCAGACTGACACGAGATTCTGCTTGCTGTGATTTGGACTGCTCAGGCAACTGACCAGTGCCTAGCCCCACAGGCGGAAGTGGCACTGAACTTTCAACGGTCAATCGCGCGCTGCCCAGCACCGCAGGCAATCCCGTCAATTGAATCTCACGCCACTGATGATTCGTTCCGTCAACCTGGACGGTCGCGTCCGATAGCTGCTGCTCCACATAAGAGATCAAAAGATCTCCCATGGAAATTTGAATAGGCAAAACGTCCGATCGCACCCGCATTTTTGGCTGTATCAGCGCCCGATTGGAAACTTGCAAGTCAAAGTTCTGACGTATCTTCGCCTGCGACTCGCGAACATCTACTTCCACGTCGCAACCCAATCGGATCTGCTGCGCAAGCACCATCGCACTTCCAACCCACTTGGGCGCAGCAGACAAACTCTGGAAACGATAGGCGGTAGCGGTCTGAGATGGTGTCGTTAAATAGTTTTGATACTCACCAGCCATGGCTTCAGCAAATAATCCTGCGCAAGCTGCCGAATCGGACTGCAACGCCAAAGACTGATCACTGGATACCAATAGCAGTCCGGAGCCATGCTCTAGATGTGGTTGCCCGCTGGCAATTCCACGATCGATCAGCGGAAAATCAAACTGAATTTCCTGCCCGGACTTTACATCCCACTTTCGATAGGCCTTAAACCGCCAAACCTGCGACGTGCGCCCCGTCGGCTCGCCAGAGTTCTCCTCGCGCGAACTGAAAATCCATTTCCCATCCTCGGTACGCCGAACCGACAAAGCTGTTGTGTCATCGGTATAAGCAGAATTCGGATCGCGCAGCGCGAAGGACGACTGTTCATCAATCACCCACTGCCCTGGGACCACGCCTAGTTCAGCGGCAACCCCTTCGAACCACCCCTCGATCCAAGCCGTCAATTCCAATTGGGATTCGCCGACATGGACACGATAGGTCGTACGCAGCGTAGGCAACAACTGTTGTTTTCGAAAAGTCATCGACACATCAGCCGGAGCGTCGGGAAAAGCGAATTGAATCTGCTGCCTTCCGAAACCGGAATCCTCAGCCAAATTTCGCCGCTGCACGCGAACACTCGGGTTTGCCTGGTAGGTTAGTTCCATCGCTCTGGGGAAAACGACTCCTACCTTGGCATCATGACGATCAGTTCCAGTGATCACCGGAGCGGGGACCGTGTAGCTGACCATAGATCGATCCGACATCTTTTGGGCAGGTAACCATCGCCACTGAAGCTTCAGATCCTCTACTTCAGGAAATTCACTGGGCTCAAGGTTCTCGATCTCTAGTACCTCCACACGCTGCGGTTCCGAAGAAGCTGCGGCATCGCCAGCTCCTGTTTGCGTGGCTCCTGTTTCCGGAATAGCACTTGCATCGGTGCCAGCTTCCACTTTTGCAACTGCACCCGAATCGGCGTCTGCGACAGGTTCGGCAAGCACAGTCGTTAATCGAAATCGGTCGAATTCAGAATAGGGCAGGCTATTCCACTGGGCACCAACTGGCAGAGCAATGCGCACCTTGGTATTTCCGTCGTCACCGTACCAACGAAGATTCAGTGTAGTGGTCGCAGACCAAAACTGAGTCGAATCCATGACGTCAAGAGGCTCGTATACTGTTTCACTCTCAGCTTCGACCGCTCCGACTCGCTCCGTAGTGCGTCCCAAGCGCCAATCCAATGTAAAACTTCCACCACGCGATCGCACTTCTAATTGGACGCCCGAAGCATCGACGGCGCGATTGATGATGACGTCCTCTAGTCGCACTCGTTCCTCAACCGCGTTGGCCGGCAAGGTAACACGGATTACGCAGTTGACGATGGGTAGATCAATCGTCAGATTGTGCCGGTCGACAGATCGGTCGACAACCGTCTGGCTCGTGACACTCAGCCTGTGCTTGCCCGGCTCAGGGGACAAGACTAACCATTGGTACCCATCTTGAGTTGGCAGGACTCGGTATTCAGCTTTGACTGCCGGCGAGTCATCGCTCTCGAATTTCGGATCGTCTATCAATTGGCAATTCTTCAGCCCCAGATCCAGTCGTTCTATCGTCCCTGATCGACTTAACTGAACGCTGTAGTCGGCCTTGATTTCCGCAGCGCCATCTTTGATTTCCGCCTTAACGTCTGCCGAACTCAAAACGGCAGGCATCTGTTTCGACTCGCGGTAAACCTTTTCCAGTTCGCGCAGTTCCTCAAGCGTGTAGTTCATTAATGGCCGCCCATCCTTGGACTGGATGTAGATCTTCTGTTGAGCCTGCAGCAAACCGTCAACGATAGCTAACGGATTGGCCTCGGGCGCTTGGTCCTCCTCCTGTGCTTCAACCAGGCTGGCATTCAATAAAACGCAGAGAATGGCTGCAACAAGGCAGGCGACAGATGAAAATCGACCCGGAATACCATCCCGACGCGTTAGCGAGTGATTCAGTTGATCGATTTGAAACTTCGAAACGCACTCGCTTGCGCATCGGGCCGAAAGAGTTTTAACTGCCGCTCGACAAATAGGGTCGGTCCAAGAGGCCGAGCCTAGAAAGCTAGTAAAACAGCAGCCCTCGGATGCCCTGCAAGCGATCAGCCTGCAACACTTGGAGAGCATCCAGTCTGACATGGGATTGTTCTTTAGATAGACGACGAGAAGGAATGGAAAAGGGGGCTAACCGCTGTATTGAGCCGCCTCTCCATTCTACGTAAACGTCACAGCCTTTTGACCCATACTCGACCCCGATCACGCCTGGCAATTGAACACGACTCGTTAGAATCGTCATAATCCTAACCCCATCCATGGAATTTGCGTAAGGATTTTAGATCGCGTCCGTTAAATGGGGATAAATAAGCAAACTTATCATCGCGAGGCTAGTGGCTTCACCAATTCACTGGAAAACGCCCGATGAATGAGCAGTTCGGGTAGGCCAACCTACCTTTTTTTGCTCAGCACAGGACTGGGGTCTTTGCCCACCTTTTTGGGGAATTACGAGCCATGTTGCAGACCCACGTTGAGCGAGTTCGACAAGCGATCCATGAACAGCTCGCACAAATCGCGGCTCAAGCAGTCGAATCAATCCACGAGACGATACTGATCCGCAACGGTCTATTCTGCGGTCGAAAGTTCCAGTGGTCAGGATACGAAGTCATTTGGTTCCTGGAAGAAGATCAGATCAAGTTCTACGGGCCCTGCGGAAACTTGTTGACCACGACACCGGTATCCGAGCTAGTGCAGGAAGAGATTTCGCTGCAACATTCCACCGCTGCCACCATGCCGACTCGCCAAGCCGCATAAGCGTTTGCCGGCCTCATCTTTGGATTCACTCGGCTTCGCTTGCTAGCGTTTGAGCGAAAAGGTGTGCATTCTAGCGAGTCGCCATCAACTAGCCTCAAGTGGTTGTACGGTTTAATCCGATTCTCACGATGGTACGGATATGGCGCAGTACGCCCCAGGACGCCAGTGCAACATTCTTAGGCTGCAATTCGGGAGAACTTCTCGTGTTCCAAGATCGGTCTACCAAACACTTTGGCAAGTCTGTTTCTATTATTGTCATTAGCTTGGCAAGCGCTCAAGGTTGTTCGTCGTTAAGCTCACCGCGATGGTGGTCTGGCAACAAGACAGCGGCTGAGTCGAAACCGTTGACATCGTCCATTGCCGATACGTCCAAAGGATTTAGCGCGCAACTGAAATCGGTTGGCACCACGGTTTCCAGCGCAGCCGGGAAAGCCAAGACCGCCATCACCTCCACGTTTTCAACCAAACCTGCCGAGACGATGGACCCAGAAACCAGCTTATCCAACATGCCTGAAAAATTAGGAGCCGAGATCTGGGTTGCTAACGGACAGATTTTCGAAATGAAGGGCAATTATGCTGCTGCTTTGGATAACTACACTAGCGCATTGGAAAAAGAACCGAACAACCTGCCTGCTCTTCAAAGTACTGCCAGATTGTACATGAGACAAAGTCAATTCGAATCGGCAGTTAACTTCTACAACCGCGTCATCAACGTCAGCCCTACCGCGGAAAACTATGCGGAACTGGCTGACGCTCAGCAGAAGGCTGGTCGGCTGAATGAAGCTCAGGCTTCCATTCAGAAGGCAATCAGCCTGGACCCATCCGTGGCTCGCTATCGCAACAATCTTGCCGGCATGCTAGTGTCGGTTGGACGATCAGACGAAGCGGTCAAGCAGCTTGAAGAGGTGTTCCCATCGGCAGTGGCCAACTACAACGTTGCTTACATGCACTTCATGAATAAGAATCTTGCAGCGACCCAGCAGCACTTGCAACTCGCATTACAAGCAGACCCCAATTTACAACCAGCTCGTGAATTGATGGCCAAATTGGGTCAAAACTCAACGACACAAACAGCCATGTCGGTCTTTAATACGGACTACCACATCTACCGCACCGCCCAAGCAACTTCAACAGCTCAATTGCAGGCTGCGCCGGTACAGTACTCACAACAGCCTGGCACCAACGTTGGTATGCCTAACGGCAGTATGCCCAACGCCGTTCAGCAACCGGGAACGATCTCGCCTATTGGCCAGCCCACACAACCATTCCATCAGTCGCTACCAAGCCTGCCAGATCTGCCCACGGTACCATCACAATACTAGACTTCGGTATTTCCAAGAACGATCGTCATGTGGCAGGCTCGGCACCCAACAGTGCCCGCTGGCTTTGAAATCGTCGCACTTCGGTAACCGAAAACCATGCGACCACAGCTAAAGAGATGCCTAGGTACGCCGCCATGATGGCGTCCGCACCAGGCACCCATTCGCTCATGCGAAACCATCCGCCCTGCCACAAAAGCAAACTGACTCCGACGACCAATCGCACTAGTTCGTAGCCAAATGCCCAAGAACTCTTGTCCATCAGAGCGGTCATACTGAACAGGCTGACAAAGAGAAAAAATCCGTAAAGAAAAATGTTCGTCTCTCCAATGTCAGCCAAGCGATTGAACATGTAGATAGCCAATAGGCTACAGACGGCATGTTGAAACCACGACCAATATAACAGAGGTCGCGACAAATGAGTGTCGTATTTTTTGAGTGTGTAGGGCTGAGTCACGATCTCAATCGGATAGCGCTGCATGACGTCAGCAGGCCGCCAGCCAGTTGGCATTACCCAGATACGCAGCTTATCCCACCAGCTTTGCGTGTGCCAAGCATCCCTCACTAGCAAGGCCAAGTGCTGAAAGTTGATGATGATGGGATTCCACGTGTGGGCTGGCTTCTTGATACCATAGACCGGTGGCTCGTTTTCCAGTTCGGCTTGAAACGTTCCAAACAGCTTGTCCCAAATGATAAAAACTTGGCTGTAGTTCTTGTCGATGTAAATTGGGTTGATCGCGTGATGTACGCGATGATGCGATGGAGTCACTATCACATGCTCCAACCAACCCATGCGACCGATTGTGCGAGTGTGATACCAAAATTGTGCGAACAAATGCAGCGGCGCAACGATACCAATCACCTGCGCGGGAACTCCCAGCAGTGCGGCTGGTAGCATAAACAGTCCAAAGAACGAGATGAATGCCGAGATCGACTGGCGCAGAGCGCAAGCCAGATTGAACTCCTCGCTGCTGTGATGCACCACATGACGATTCCATAGCAGGTTGTATTCATGCTCCAATCGATGAATCCAATATCCCGCGAAATCTTTCGCCACAAAAGCAACCACATACAGCAGCCAAGTGCTTTGGATCGAATACAGGGCCACATGTTTGACTAGCCAGGTGTAGCTGATGATCGCAATCGAAAGACCTAAAACATCCTTCACCGTATTGGTTAGCCCCGAACTAAGACTGGCGATCATGTCCGCACCGCGATTGACCACCAGCCCCATCTTGCGAGCCACTAACTGCTCGACCAGTATCAGAAGCATAAAAGTTGGGATCGCAAAATTAAGGGCCTGTGCGTAGGCTTGCATGGTTGATCTCCAAAGGTAAACCGCAAATCAATCAACAACCACCTATCGTACTACGCCTGCCCTTAACAATTCAATAGGGGAGTCAGGGCAAGCCAAGTATGGCTTATCGGCCCGATAACGATTCATCTGAAAATAAGTGCCCCAACTTTGAAACAGTAGGAGTGCGTTATGCGCCCGTTTTCTGCGGCAACCGGACGATCTTTTATGCGTTTCGGTTCATTGAAATACTTTTATCAGACATCCCCTTACACTTGCCCAGGATCTTGCATCGCCTCAGGACTCAAACATGGCGCTGAAGAAATCGAATCCGCTGTGGGCAACTAGTACGCTGCGGGCAGATTCTGAATCTAACCGTTGTCACACCACTTCACGATCACGTTAGCCAAGTCGACTTGCTGTGGAACCGAGAGACCGGAATGGGGAAACCCGAGTAAATAGCGATTCTCAACATCGCGGCTTCCTAGAGCATCGACCCAACGCGAGTCGACGCTGACAACTTGATCTAGCTCGGCTTCAATCACCAAAATTGGGCAACGAACCAACTTGAGCAGCGGCCGCAAAAGCCACTGCAGGATGACTAAGTTGGTTACTGTAATGATCGGCATCCATTGATATTTCACTTGACGTGCGATCTGCCGCAATGAACTTCTCTCCGCTTCTCTTGGCATTAGGTATAGCGGCGTCAATAAGGTTGCAATGAAAAGCGCAAAGGCTCCGCTAGACAAGTAACCTGGATAGACACCTGCACCAACTGCTAAAACGGGTGGGGCAACGACAAAGTAGATACAAGCTGCCGCCAAGACCATCTTCTCAGGCAGTTCATACCAGCGCTGTCCCATGGCAGCCTGTCGTGCGCGCTCTTCACCGTTGGGCACTGAGATCTGAGGCACCAACAGGATGTGCAACAAAAATGCTAATACCGACATCGGCCACATCCAGGGGCCGGTCAGAGCTAACATCAGAAAGGCCAATGGGCAAATCATGTAGTACAACACGGCTACAATGGACAGCATGATCGTGTCGGATCGCCGCTTTAGCTCAAATGCCGGGAAAACAAGCACGCCGCGAATCTTCACCTGTTTCCCATTCGGGACAAACCACTTAGGCATTAGCTCAAACAGAATTGCGAGCACTAGTACAACCAAGCCACCGGTCGAATGACCAATCATCACAATGTCATTCATCTGGTGCTGCCGTGTCAGGGCACGCAGTGATTTAGCACCATCTAAAATCCAGTGCCAGAAACGACTTCCCGAGAAATCAAACAGCCGCCCTGTGTGACCCGATAGGTTGCGACTCCATGTGTGAGCCGAGGTGCAGGTTAGATGCAAAATGCGAGCAAGCTGCCGATTGGCCGCGACACCGTTTGCCGAAAGGCCCCCAATAACTAGAAATGCATTGCGACTGCCAGAACTACCAAGTTGATGATGGGGGCGCCAAGCATAATCCTGGTCCGCGCCAAAGCGCAAATGACTTAGTAACGCGGTCTTCGCCCTTGCGACCGGCGACCATCTGCGAGGATCAAAATGGGACATAGTTCTCCGCCCTCTGGGTTGAGCAGTTTACCGTACGAATCAAGCAGGCCTACAAAAGTCTTAGATTTTGCCGAATCCCGCTCGTCAATGTCATCTCTCTTCCTAATTGTCTCTTGCAAGCACCCGCAAGTCTAGGTTTTGGCGACTTTATTTCACCTACTTCCCGTAAGATTGACGTTCTATTAACCCAAGATCGGGATATGCAGCCATTTTCTTTGGCAAGATCGCTGAAACCGGCCCAAAACCACCCTGAATACCAGCACGAAGCACCCGCGAGTGAGTCAGTTGGATGATTCCAGACACACTCGCTTGCGCGTCGGGCTGGCATTTTTTCACACGCGGCTGGCCTCACAGCAGGGCAAAGTGCAGTACGGCGAAATATTGTTTTGGATCCGTCCACGACTTCCGCAAGGTCAACCCGGCGTCGGCAGCCAAGGACGCAAACTGATCGATGGTGTACTTATGAGAGTATTCAGTGTGAATCCTTTCACCCTTTGAAAACTGAAAGGTGCGTCCATTCACTTTTACAGCCTGATCGCGAGTGCTTTCCAGGTAAATTTCAACCCGTCCCATTTGCGGATTATAAAACGCGAGATGCCGAAAGCTCTCGCAGTTAAAATCGCCGGACAGCTCCGAATTGATTCGTACCAACAAGTTCAAATTAAATGCGTCGGTCACTTGGGCTTTGTCGTTGTAGGCAGCTTCGATGATGTCCGGATCCTTCTGAAGGTCGATTCCGATCAGCAACCCTCCGCCTCGTCCGCACAATTCTCCGATCCGCTTTAGCAGTTTGGGAACCTGTTCAGGCAACAAGTTACCGATGGTCGACCCCGGAAAAAAAACGGCCGCATGAGTGGGCTCTCGAACTGATCTAGGCAGTTCAAACGAATCCAAAAAGTCTGCGCAAACGGGTAGGATTTCGATATGAGGATAATCGGCACTCAACTGCTCGCATGTCTGCATCAGATGCTGGCGACTGATGTCCACGGGAACATAAGCCACAGGATCCGTCAGATGTTCCAGCAATAATCGCGTCTTGAAGCTGCTGCCACTGCCATATTCAACCAGCATCACACCCGGTCCGATCTGTTGCCCCATTTCGCCAACATATCGCCGCATGATGGCGTGCTCGGTACGCGTCAGGTAGTACTCGTCTAAATCACAAATAGCGTCGAACAACTGGGAACCACGAGCGTCGTAAAAATACTTGCACGGTAGACTTTTTGGACTAGATCCCAAGCCGTATAGTACGTCGTTTAAGAACTGACCGTCAACCGTTGCCATCGTTTCGTTCACTTACACAAGAACTGCAAATATCGACCGTTCCAGGTGAAAACAATCGAGCATGAGTCAATTGAGATATCTCTAGGCGAGGAATCTACCTGTTCATTTCCGATCTGCCGAAGACTTTGATTATAGCCCAGAACAGGTCGAAGTCTGCTTGCATTTGCCAATTTCGCTCTACAAATGCGGTCATAAAACGTGGCTGTTGGATTCAAGCTGCAGGCGGCAATAGGCAACCCTGTAATCGCTCGCGATCTATATTGAAGTGTTACTTTGGTCGATCCCTAGCGATCCCGAAGGGAAACGACATGGGACTCGGCTGGGCTCGCCCCCAGCCTCGAATTTTGGTGATGTGTTGCGGCTCCTGATCGACTATGATGTTCAAGTTAGCCCAACCGTTAGATGTTTACTCTTGGGTGCAGCATTTGTCCCATTAGCTTGTTCCCGGAAGCAGCCATTGTTCCAATGATGACTCGCAGCAATTCGCGTAGTTTCAATTCCGTTTTGTCGCTGTTTTTGTTGCTTGTGGCCGCTTGCACAGCCGCTATCTACTTTCGACCATGGGAAGTACTTATTCAAAGCGTTAGTGTTGAAGATCTCCCACAGGTTGCACCAAGTAGGTTGGGAACAACTCACGGAAAGGAGCTGGCCAGTTCTCTTGGCCACCACGATCACGGGCATGGGCACGGTCAACATGTTGACATATCAGCGGCAGCCGCCAAAAGCCTGAAATTGCAATTGCATGAAGTCTCACTTGGGCCTTACGTCAAATCGCTGCATGTGCCGGCTGAAGTAATTGAAAAGCCAGGACAAAGCGGTCTGTCGGTCACTTCGCCTGTTCAGGGAATCGTGGAGACAATTCACCGGTTCCCCGGACAGGCGCTCGAAGCGGGCGATCCGCTGTTCACACTGCGTGTGGCGGATGAGGCGCTGGAGGCGGCTCAACTTTCTCTACTAGACATTCTCACCCGAATTGCGGTCACGGAGTTGGAAATCCAGCGACTCAATCCGCTGGCCGAATCGGGTGCCATCGTCGGTCGCCGAAAACTTGAGATGGATTACCAATTGAAGCAACTGGTTTCTGAGCAATCCGCCAGACTGCAAGAACTGAGATTGCGAGGGCTCTCCGAGACCCAGATCGAACGGATCGTCCAGCACCGCGAGTTGATCAACCAGATTGAAGTGCGACTAGAGACGTCGGGCTTTGAAGTCACTTTGGCGGGTAGCTCGACACCAGAAACTCGTTTGGCTTCGGTCCCAGTAAGTCAGCAACAGGAACAACCGTTGACTGCGACTACAGATTCCGCCGCCGTTAACTCTACGAAAACAATCTCTGGGCCAACTGGGCCTATTTTCACATTGGAACAGTTGGACGTGTTCCCAGGTAGGCGGGTGGCCAAGGGCGAGCAGCTTTGTCACATCGCAAATCATTTTGAACTATTTATTCGGGGGCACGCTTTCGAGTCGGATGTTGTGGCGGTTTCGCAAGCCATGAGCAAGTCCTGGCCGGTACTGGCAGAGACCGGTAAGGATGAAAGCACCACACAGATTCGTGATTTGACGATAACCTATATCGACAATCATGTCGACGCGAGCACTCAGACGTTCCCGTTTTATATGCCACTGCCGAACCGCGTCATCAGCGAGCAACGGGATGCGCAGGGACGATTATTTCGTTCCTGGCAATTCAAACCGGGCCAGCGTGCGCACCTGTTCATTCCTCTGGAGACCTGGGACGATCAAATAGTGCTGCCCCGCGATGCTGTGGTAAGCTCTGGACCCGAATCGATCGTATTCCGTTTACCAGCGGGCAACGCTTTTCAGCGTCGACTGACAGCCCAGCAACGACTGTCCCGAGCTGAACAATCCAAGACTTGGGAACTGGAGCCCGTGCCCGTGCATCTCCTGCATCAGGACCGGAGCCACTGCGTGATCGCCAAAAATGGAGATCTTCAGTCGGGCGATATTGTGGTGATGAACCGTGCCTACCAACTGTTCTTGGCTTGGAAAATGCAAAGTACCGGCGGTACAGCCGGCCATACTCACGACCACTAGTAACAGAATCCTGCCGATACACTACTGGAATGCGAAACCACCTGAGTTCACTTTCGAAACTGCTTGAGTTCACCTCGTTGACATGATGAAGGACATCCCGGCGTGCTGGCCCGTCTAATTCAATTCTCTTTGCACTATCGTGCTTTGATTCTAGCCGCTGCAGCAGTGGTTTTGATAGTGGGCAGCTACTTATCCACCGGTCTATCGGTGGATGTCCTGCCGAATCTGACTCGGCCTCGCGTTGTGGTCATTACCGAGTGCTCGGGGATGGCACCCGAAGAGGTCGAACTGCGGGTGACCATTCCACTGGAAAACGCACTCAATGGAGCAGCGGATGTAGCGGATGTTCGCAGCGCGTCAGACATCGGGTTGTCGGTGATTCAAGTTGAATTTGATTGGGGCCAGGACATTCATCGCGCTCGGCAAGTCGTCCAGGAGCGATTGGTGACGGCGGCTGAACAACTGCCGGGCGATGTCCAGCCTCAGATGGCACCTCAAGCTTCGCTGCTGGGGCAGAGCATGATGATCGGAATGTGGAGCGAAGATGGTACGACAAGCCCAGTTGAATTGCGTACTCAAGCCGATTGGGTTGTCGGCCAACGGCTTCGGTCGCTTCGAGGTGTTGCGCAGGTCATCACGCTGGGCGGCGGACGCAGGCAAATTCATGTCCTGCTTGATCCGCACAAGATGCATACTTACGAAGTGACACTAGCAGACGTAGAAGCAGCACTCAACGCTTCCAACCTGAATGTTGCCGGAGGATTTGTTACCGACGGTTCTCAAGAATTGCTGGTTCGAGGCCTGGGAAGAGTTGCAACACCCGACGAACTGTCTCAGGTAGTAGTCAAGGCATCGCCACGCCGGAGTGTGCTGCTGAGCCATGTTGCGAGAATCACGGAATGTATTGAAGCCAAGCGGGGTGATGCGTCAGTTAATGGTCGTCCATGCGTTCTCTTGACCATTCAAAAGCAACCGGCGGCAGACACACGAATGTTGACTGGTCAGATATTAGAAGCCATTGATGAGTTGCGCCCCTCGCTTCCCGAAGATGTTTTGCTCCGCCCTACCTATCTGCAACGAGAATTTATCGATTTGGGTATTTCGAATGTTATATCGTCGTTGTTGCAAGGATCTGTGCTGGTCGTAGTAGTACTACTCGTGTTCTTGGCAAATCTGCGAGCCACACTGATTACGCTCACAGCTATACCGCTTTCATTGGCGGTTACCGTCTTAATGTTCCACTGGTTCGATATGAGCATCAACGTGATGAGCCTAGGCGGACTGGCAGTTGGACTGGGCATGCTAGTGGACGACCCAATCGTTGGAGTGGAGAACGTGTATCGGCGTTCACGTCAGAGAGCGGCCGGAGGAGCAACCGAGTCGCTGCGGAATTCAATTCAGTTTGTATTGGAGTCAACGCGTGAGGTTTTGCCTGCTATTGTCATCAGCACGGTCCTGGTGGTTGTAGTCATCGCTCCCCTGTTTAGCCTATCGGGCATGGAGGGCCGCCTATTCACCCCTCTTGCCATCGCGTTTCTTGTTTCGATGGTGTCATCGACTCTGGTGGCGCTCACAGTAACTCCGGAACTGTGCCAAGTCTTGCTGACCCCCGTAGCTTTGCAAAAATCTCATGCTT
>DAIRSD010000068.1:0-14428 GCA_036804625.1 Aureliella sp.
GAGTTTCTGTAGCGATCTGAGTGTTTCGCAATTTTCTACGAGTTCTTCTTCCGTATGCTTAAACCTACTGCGCGACCGATCGACCCAGACCCGACTGTGGCCGTCTTTCCAGCCGATGGAAGACACCTGTGCGTGCCAGACATATCGCAGGCCAGCGGTCTGTTTGTGAAAGGCCAGATGTTTAGCCTGCAAGAATTAATAAAGGACCAATCGTTGGCTCAGCAATATGCCTCGGGCAGTTTGCTACTCTCGCGACTTTGTCCTGTGGATTACCACCGTTTTCATTTTCCTACCAGCGGCGTGCCTTCCGAGGCGTTGCCAATCAAGGGGCCGTTGTATTCGGTGAATCCAATAGCTCTACGTCAGAATATTCAGATACTAGCTACCAATAAGCGGTGCATCACACAACTGCGGACCGAGAATTTTGGAAAAGTACTTCTGTTGGAGATTGGTGCCACCTGCGTGGGCAGCATCTGCCAAACCTTCTGCCCGAACGCAAAAATCGTCAAAGGCTCCGAGAAGGGTTACTTTCAATTTGGCGGCTCATCGACGATCACCATCTTTGAACCAGGACGAATTCGTTTTGATCAGGATTTGATTGACCACTCGCAGCAGCATCGCGAAGTCTTCGCCCACATGGGCGACCATGTTGGAAGAGTCGTATCCTGAGACTCAAACGCCAATGAATACGTTCGTAACAATCGAATGCGGCATCCAAAATCCGAGACCACAATCCTTCCCCAAGTGCTCTGACGTGTTAATACGTCCGTACCTGTCTGCAACGAAGATTTCCCTGGGAAGGCATCAGGCAAGAACACGATCTTTTCCGCTTGGAGTCCAAGAGGAATCCAGCAATGAAGTCGCCAAATGGGTTCGGTTTACTTTGTCCATGATAACTTTTGCGCAGAAGTATCTGTTAGAAAACCAACGATTAAGTCATCGCAAAAAAGTACAGGCCAGTAATGTGTCGGGAGCATTGACTAACCGCCTGCACTGCGAACGCAATACAAAGAGTCGACACCGCGAAAATAAATGGAATGACCCGAAACGGCAGGGGTCGACCAAAAGATATCCTCAAGTTGCCCCTCTCCTACCACTGGAAAGCCTTCGGTGCAATCGATGAGCAGCCCCTTTCCGGATTCGTCGAGCACAAGCATCCGTTGGTCGATCAGAATTGGGCTGGCGGCAACCGAATTGAGAGACAGCCGCTTTTCTTCGATTTTTTTTCCGGTCTCGCAGTCATAGGCTCGGAACAACGAATTGTTGACAACCATCACATACTTGCCGGATGAAACAGGCGAGGCCATGCCGGGTGCAGCCCTCTTCTCCAGCCAGTCACAATACTCAAAGGTTTCGTTGCTTGTCTCTGGAGAGACGTCGCCTGCGGCACCTGGACGGACGGCAAACAAGGGCCCTTTGGACAAGGGATCCGAACCGCCGAAATAGATGCGGTTTGAGTCGGAGGCCACCGAACAAGCGGTGGGAGCCTTGACGTTTCCTACACGCCAGAATTCCTGGCCACTGCGAGGATCAACGCTCTCCAGTAACTCGCCTCCCGACACGATCAGCTCGGTGCGCTGCGCATTTCGCCATAGGATTGGAGAACTCCACGAGCTTCCCATCTTCTCGCGCTGTCGTTGCCAGACCCGCTCTCCACTGAGAGTCTGAAAGCAGATGAGGTATGAACTCTTCTCGGTGAAGTGCTGGACGAAGATCAAGCCATTGTCTATGGCGACTGAACTGCCAGTGCCGAAGCCATTGTTGGTAGGGTACGCGCCGATGTTGGCCTTCCATCGCACCGAACCATCATGGGCCACTGCAGCAACCTCTCCCGTTGCCCCGAAGAAAGCATAAACACCGCTTTCGTCCACTACCGGAGTCTCGGTGGACTAAGTATACTAAAAAAAAACGGGATATTAGGGTTTGCCCTCGAAAATCGTTTGCTCCCAAAGCTGTTGTCCATCACTCGCTTGAAAACAGAATACCTTCCATTAAATCTTAATGTCTGTTGCTGGCGACGACCTATCCAAACCCATGCTTTGCGGCATGCGCACTCCTCCCGCAAATTCCTTGGCTTGAGCTCAGGATCGCTGACTGCCGATGTCAGGTACAGGCGATCGTTCCACAACACTGGTTGCGACCATCCTGAACCCGGAACTTTGATTTTCCAAGCTACATTCTTTTCCTCAGACCATTCCAGCGGAATCTGCTGGCCGATGGTTCGACCGGAGCCATCCTGGCCTCGAAACTGAGAGAACTGTTGAGCAAACAGAAAACCGCAATGAAAAGCCCAAGCAAAAGCAACCAAGCAGAAACTACGCCAACCAGTGATCATCGCTCGTAATCTCCAAAGTGAGGATAAATGTAGAAAGTGGTACGCTGGATAATCACACACCGCAGCCAACCTTTGTAGATTGATCCGCTTCTCTCAGCGCGGGATCACGACTGGGTGTTCCAGGGCAGTTGTCAGTTTCGGCAAGGACAGCAGACGGGATTGGTAGCGGGCTTACCAACCTGAGCAGAGAGTCCCGGTTTTCGAAGTACAACCGAATTTTATCGCTACCAGCACCCCACCTATTGTACAGGATTGTGGTCGCATCATGCATCCCATTTGAGTTTTCTGATTTTTGCATTACCATCTAACTGCCTTATGGGTTCCAGCATTTTGTTGAACTTCCCCGCATTGCCATCAAAATCGGCTTCAGTTTCATGCCTATTTTCGTGAGCGAGTATTCGACCTTTGGTGGAATCTGCGAGTAGACTAGGCGACCGATAGTGCCGCGTGCCTCCAGTTCGCGAAGTTGGATCATTCAGCGGAGGTTGCATCCCCTAAAGAGCTTGGCCAGTACGACGCAATTGTTTTTTGGTACACCAACTCGTTTTGGCAATATGGCAGCGCAAATGAGAAACTTTCTGGATCAAACCGGTGGATTACGGGTGCAAGGTGAGCTAGTCGGCCAAGTCGGCAGCGTATTTGTAAGTACTGGTACCGGCGGTGGCAACGAAAGTACGATCATCAGTTTTGTCACTACGCTGATGCATCACGGCATGATCTATGTCGGACTGCCTTACGCCTGCAGGGAATTGGCTGATATTTCCGAAGTCAAAGGTGGATCGACCTGGGGTGCTGGCACAATTGTCTGCGCCGATGGCTCGCGGAAGCCATCAGAGAAAGAAATCTCGCAGGCACATTTCCAAGGCAGGCACGTGGCTGACGTCACTCGTCGACTTACTTCCACCAAGTGAACCAGACTGTTAGAAACCAGTACAACATGAGGCAAGTGAACCGTATTACCGATGATTGTTAACGGGTTAGAACTTCTAGTAAAATCATGCAATAAGCGCATGCCCCAGGCCATACCTCAACATTAATTCTTGTTCGAGACTAACTCATGAAACTGTATCCGCGAAATCTCTTGTGGGTTGCATCGTCGCTTGCAATTACCCTCCCTGCATTCGCACAGCACGCCGACACCGTCTATCACAATGGCTCGATCATTACTATGGCGGGTTCAACGCCGAAGTATGTCGAAGCCATCGCGGTAAAAGACGGGAGGATTGCCTTTATCGGTGGCAAGAATGAAGCGTTAAAGATGCAGGCAGACTCGACAAAACTTGTCGATCTGGGTGGAAAGACCATGCTGCCTGGTTTTCTCGATGCGCATAGCCATTACATCAATTCACTAATGGTTGCCAATCAATGTAAGTTGTATGCGCCACCATCTGGCCCCGGCAAAGATGTGCCTAGCATCATCGCAGAATTGAAAAAATATGCTGAGGCTCGAAAGATCTCCAAGGGCGAACTCATTATGGGATATGGCTATGACGATACCGTCATGCCCGACGGAAGGCTGCTCAATCGTGATGATCTTGATGAAGCCTTCCCTGAGAATCCTGTACGCATCGACCACGTTTCGATGCACGGTGCCGTGATGAATAGCCTAGCGCTTCAAAAGTACGGCATTAGTGCTGAAACGAAAACGCCTGCTGGTGGTGTGATTGTTCGCAAGCCCGGAACGGAGGAGCCCTGGGGGCTTATCATGGAAACCGCTTTCCTGCCGGTAGTGGAGAAAGCCGAATTGATGACCGCTCAGCAGGAGATCGACTGGACAAGAGCCGGGCAGATGCTCTATGCGGAAGCTGGAGTCACCACGGCTCATGAAGGGGCATCGCACCTTCCGCAAATCCAAACAATCAAGCGAGCCAGCGATGCAGGAGCCCACATCATCGACGTGGTCGCTTACCCGTTCATCACTGACGTCGATAAGGTTCTCTCGGAAATCCCGGTTGATGAGTGGGGAAAGTACAACAAGAGATTCAAGATTGGTGGCGTGAAGATTACACTCGACGGATCCCCGCAGGGCCGTACAGCCGCATTCACGACACCTTACCTTACTGGCGGGCCAGCAGGCGAGAAAGACTGGAAAGGAGAGCCAACATTCCCACAAGAGCTTGCCAACAAAATGGTCAAAAAAGTCTATGACATGAATGTCCCATTGATACTACATTGCAATGGTGATGCAGCTATCGATGCCTTCCTAAGGGCATATGAGTTTGCGAGAGCCGGCGACTACAGCAGGCCATGGAACGTTACGACGATCCATACCCAGTTCATGCGGAAAGATCATATTCCCAAGTTTTTAGAATATAAGGTTCGTCCGTCCTTCTATACACTGCATACCTTCTACTTTGCTGAGGCCCACATAGCGAATCGAGGGATGAAGCAAGCCATGTATATCAGCCCCATGCGTGATGCAATCGATGCAGGCCTTCGACCAACCAATCACACCGATTTTGTTGTGGCTCCTCTAGATCAAATGATGATGCTCTCATCCGCTGTCAACCGCATCTCGCGCGGTGGAGCCAGCATTGGATCGGATCAACGTGTCACTCCCTATGAAGGCCTGAAAGCAATGACGGCTTGGGCAGCAGAACAGTACAACGAGCAAGATGCTAAAGGGACGCTCGAGGTTGGAAAGCTGGCCGATTTGGTGATTCTCGATCAAGATCCGCTCAAAATAACACCAAGTGCGATTAAGGACATCAAGGTTGTCGAGACAATCAAGAGTGGAAAGACGATCTTTCCCGCTCCGGCCGATTTTAACGAGACCACTCCCAAAGCACACCCAACGGCTGGAATGACGCGGATGTGGCGTGCGCATGTTTGCGACATGCTTGAGGTGAACCAGGCGGCTGGCAAGAAGTGGACTCTCGTTTGGCTAAATGGAGAATCAGTCGATGCCGATAAGCCTCCGACTATGAAATTTGAAAATGGAAGACTGGAGATTTTCGGTGGCATAAATCGCCTTTCCGGCACCTATTTACTTTCGGGCGAAAGTGTCCTGATGGGTGACCTTGTAAGCACACGTATGGCAGGGCCCCCTGAGTTGATGCAACTGGAGTCGAGTTTCTCTCGTGTCATGGCAAGTGTTAATGGATTTCACGTTAGTGGAGATGACATGGAACTACTGAGTGCGGGGACCGTGGTCGCCAGATTCAAGACGGACCAATGACCCAATTTGCTTTTAGCGATTCAACGTATGGCCGCAATCGCCACGCAGAAGGCCCAGCGCTTGATCGCGCTGACACAGGGAAACGTAGCTTTAGAATCCCAGGACATCTCGACAACTTCTGCCAAGAGCATCTGGAAGCGACCAAGGCACGAATCGCATCCTACAGTCGAAAGCTCTGGGCCTCCTAACTCGTTAAGCACCGGCGGTAGCCTTCCGTGACTCCGTTTGGTTCCTCCGGCAAAGAAGCAGTTTGGCACTTCACATCATCGCCTGCCTTCACTTGACTTGAGCAGGCCGATCAGTTCCTCAGGCTGGTCCGTCTGGATGTCGTCCGCTTCCCACTTAAGCATTTGCGGCCAGTCCTCGGGACCAGTGTCGTCGACAAACAGTAAGGCATCTGCTTCATGGCACATTATATCCTTCGAATTTCTGCAAAAGGATATACGATATATATCACATGATTGACACAATTTGGTCAAGAGGCCAAGCTTCGAAGTAAAGCCAAAGCGTGTCTTCGGCTGGTATCTACAGGCGGCAGATCACCCGGGAGCACTCCTGTCTAGACAGGCACATAGAATATCACGTAGGCTGATTAGACAATACGGAGCTTGAGATTTCGCTCATTAGTTGGCAGGTACGGTTACGATCCACCCTTCACTCCCGGCCCATTGCGACGGAATGAAGTTTTGATAAGGTTGAAGCAATAAACAACAACCTACCATTCGAGGCAATGATTCGGTAAGACTGCATGAATGACTGTGACTGTTACCGTTCGTGTTGGCATCAGCGATGAATAAAACGCGTGAATTGCGGAAGGCGTTTCTGGCAAACTTGTTAGCCGGTCTGCGCGTCGTATGGCCGATACTTTCGCTGATTACTGTATCGATCGGCGTACTAGGGATCATCATCGGCTTACTCGAAGGCTGGTCCATGAGTGAATCGATCTACTTCGCTTTTGTGACTGGATTGACTGTCGGTTTCGGAGATTTGGTACCCAAGTTGCTACTTACTCGCGTGCTAGCGATCTTGGTTGGGTTTTGCGGTATCCTTCTGACCTCATTAGTTGCTGCCGTAGCAGTCAAGGCATTAGGAGCAACATTCCAAGAATCAAACAAATAGTCCTATTCCTTGACAAACCAAAAACTGTGTAATCGGACGGCAAATCACCCAAAACAAGAATTTGGCGTCCCGAAAAAGTCTCTGTGATCGTCGGGTAATGAGCTTATCTTATCTCTAGAGATTTCAACTTTTCCAATGAATCGTTGGATTGTTGAAGAGAATCACATAACCCGAGATTTCGGAAAGTTTGATTTGGGAGTAGATCGTTTAAAGGTCAGACCGGTTTTGTGTGTTCAGCCCGCCCCTCGTGGTCCCAAACCTTATGGCAAACGCAGCAAACACGATGCGGCCGATGATCCGGACGGTTGTCCGATTAGCGCAACACAGACTTCACCTGGAGCGAAAATTGAAACTGTCGGATTCTCAGGAATTGGGTAGCACCGTCTCGATCGGCACAAAAGACAGCGGCAACTTGAGCCAGCGCGTGCTTCGGCTCCAGATTGTACGCGCGGCCACCCGCTTCGTTGACTGCGTTAGCTCGCGGCAATCGGCTTGTACGACCTGCAAATAGAGGCTTTTTGGCCACGGTAGAAAAGTGAAGATTGAATGGTGAGGTTTGAAAGATGAAAGTTTGAAAGGGAAATGTTAAAGAAAAGTGATCTACCAGATCGAACCTCTGCTTTTGTGGACCGGATCGTGAGGCTCTGCATCTATCTCGAACAGCAGGGACGAGTCTCGACTACTTTGGCAACGCAATTGCTTCGGGCTGGCACGTCCATCGGTGCAAACGTCGAAGAGAGAATTGCCTCTGAAAGTCGAAAGGACTTTGTTCATAACTACTCGATTGGCTGCAAGGAAGCTCGCGAGTCAAATTACTTGCTGCGTTTACTTGCAGCCATCGAGCTTGTTCCACCCAATAGGTTAGTCTCATTAAGAGACGAAGCTAACGAGCTAGTTGCCATCTTGACAACTATTGTGAAGAAGTCTCGGGATTAGCTTTCAACCTTCACCTTTCAGACTTCACAACTCGCTCGCTTCCCCTTGTTCATTCATTCGTTTCTTGATTGCGTCTAAAGACTCAGACCAATGCCCAAGGTTCACTAAAAAACCAAGGAGTTTTTATCAGAGCAACCTGATAACGTTGGGCGCTCCAATGGATTCAGCTATACTTGCAAGCAGAGCTTCAAAGGATGCTGCGTTGTCTTTAACTATTCGCACTCATTTCGCCTTCGGTGCTCGAATGGACAGCTATTGGACTTGTGTCAAGCAATGTGCAACTCGGATCACCTCATCAAACTACAATTCGCTGAGAGCCATGCGGCCACTCTAGAGGGCGTGATTGAAGCGACGGGATTATTTGTCAACGCTTTCGTAGAAGGTGACGTTCTTCACGATCGGACGTATGTACTTTCAGTCGAGTGCTTCTCACCAAAGGCTTTTGTCATCCGTGCCAAGCTGCGACATCCGCTGGATGAAAGTAGTTTTGCACACGAGCAGGCCTTTGCTCCTTTGTATCTTCTTTTTGTGGCTTGGTTTCTAGCCGGAGCGAACGTGAAAATCGAAGGCCCTTGGGCGGATTCGTTCCCAGGTAGCGGGAACTTGGTTCATCAGGCCGCAATTCCACTTCAGCTCCGACCCGTTTTTCAAGATGGTTTGCCAATCTCAGAAAGAGCAGTTTATCCATCGCTGGAAGTTCTTGCTGAAATTCACAGTGCTATATGTCATGGTGCCAAATGGACGGAAGTCAAAGCGAGTCCCGCATTTCAACAATGTTTTCCCGAACTGGCTGCACACCCGAAGGACTCCAATAGCATTCACCTGTGCCACCGTAGCGGTCATCATTTGGACCTTGTCATCAAACAGGGGGCCAGCGCGTCTCACATCCTGGCATGTGTTCAAGATGAATACGATACAAGTTTTATGACATGCGAGCCACAAGTGTCCGTGGTACGAACCTGGTGGGATGCATGGATTGGTCATTGCCCAACGACCGATCTGATGCCAAAGCATTTGTCGATACTTCCGGACGAAGTCGCGATTTTTGGTACTTCGGGTTCGATTTGGCGATATCGTCTGCAGAACATGCAGACACTCGAACGCTTGTTGGAAGTCGACTTTGGTGAAGGAGTAGATCCAACCCGTTCTATCGATTCTTGATTGCAATCTGCAAACCGATTTGGCGAAGCTGGCTTGCTGGAAATTGCGATCGCTTGTTGCGAACAAGCTATTGCGTCGGCAACCGCCATAATAGAGAAGGCACCAGGCTTGGCCATCGAGCTGCCAATTGGTGTAACCCCTCGCCAGCAATTGAATGATGCAGAAACAGAGTATCTCCGATGGCTTGACTACAAAGAGTCGCTGAATCGCGCAAAGTCACCACATGATCGTTGGAGCGACAAAGTAACGCACAGTGGCGTTCGTATGCTGTTCAAACGAGTGGGAAGCCAATGGAAGCCCGCTCTTCAAGAGGTTTTAAAAGCCATCGATCAGGAGCATTATGACTCTCATGATTATAAAAGACGTATTGGTCGTATTCGCGAGTTCTTTTGGAATTTTAACGGCGATTTTGGAACACTCAAATACCGTAGGCTATTCGGTCGAGAACTGATGGATGCAAGAGTACCTAAGAAAGCCGTATCTCTGTTGGGCTACGAATTTCGCGAAGAGGTCATCCCATCCTATGTAGAGTTTTCTGATATCTTCACGTTGACTTGCGGTACAGCAATGTTCTGGGGGAGCGTAGAAGAACGTGTGTTGGTCTCTTGCTCCGAGCCAACCCAAGTGTATTGCTTGTGGAGACGCTAGAGCGACCGGGCCCACTAAGCTTTCCACCATAGATACATCGCTGCAAGTACAGTGCCACCAGCAGCCCCGACAACGCTCATGATCAAATGTACTATCAAATTGACTTTGGCTTCCGTCAATGCGCCGGGAAGATTCGTCCGAGGAAAACAACTCACCTTGAGGCGACTCAATAGCTGAATAAAAAAGAAGCCGACGAAGGTAGTAGTAAGTGGATTGGAGATGCTCTTGATATTGTAGAGCAAGACAAAAGTTGGGATCGCGAATCCACCCAAAGTTATCCAGTCCAATCCTTGCGCCAGCCGAAATTGCAGGCCCCGTCTCTCATAGTCGACCCACAGTGAATCGGGATTGGAAAGATGTAGGCCGATAAATAGCAGACGTAGCGCAAAATCAATCAACAAAATTTGGTATAGTCCGTTTGGCGACATGAAGAATCTACCGAACCTTATGTTAGTGACCGTTCACAAAGAAGTTGCCTGATCAGCCGCAAGCGTGTTAGCGTCTGGTTGCCAGTAAAACCGAGTGCTAACACAATCCGGCTAATGGCAAGTTCGGAAGTTTAGTTGCGATCGGTTCCTTGAAGTTTACCGATCAGTGCCAATTCCCTTCAAGTGAGTGGAATTGGCGCTGGCATGTTCAACGCGATTGTACTGCATTTTGGCCACTGTTAATTTTTGGCGGAACTGTTCTTGTGACCAACAAAACAGTCGTGAGCCATTTTCAGCGGAAAAGTGGGAGCCAGAATCGAGCGATCCGTCTTGTGGTTAACCGATTTTGGGGACTTATCTCAGGTTCGTCAAGCAAATTATCCTTGGTTGACCGTGAGTTCAATAAGCCAAGCGGCTTACTTGAGTGGGAGCCTCTATGTTGGCTAACCTCTCTGGTGCCAACTCTTCTCCCTTGCCCACAACCACTTCAACTGCCAACATCACTCCAGTGTCGACGCAACATCTAAACCTTCATGTGTGTGTCGCTTGTCGTTGGTGCGTAGCAAAAGCGGTAAATCAGATAGTCGATACTTAGGCGTCCAGGGCCGGTTAAAGTTAGTCCCATTGTCGAAGCAAAAAAAACAGTGCCTAGCAATGCGCTGCCCGAAACATCTCCCTTATGAAACACGAATGCCGCAACGAATGTCGTAATTGCGTTAAAGAATGCAGCAGGGCGAGCAAGTAAACCGAACGCTAAAAGAATCCCACCAAAGAACTCCGAAAGCACAGCACACCATGCGAAGATAACCGGAAAAGGGAAGCCCATCTTTGCTACATCAGCTATGAACCAGTCTTGGGGTCCCCATCGTCCATCACGAGGCAGAAACTTCTCAAATACGGTGCAGAGCAGGATTCCTGTCGCAAGTCGAATCAGCAACAAACCGAAATCGATTGATAAGGAACCTGGAAATGGGTAACCAAGACCAAGAAATCGAAAGAGTTTCATAGATCGCGCTTCAAAACAGGATGCTCTTCGGGTGTCTTCAACCGTTTAACCTGTCTAATTTCATCGCCATGTGAATGTTCTTCATCTTATTCCAATCGCCATCAATCCGGGAGATTTCTCTGTTATCATACAGTATTGCTAGCGACTGTGGTTTTATTGTGATCCGACAACTGAAGTTTATCAGCCAATATCAGATTGCCATGATGACCGTGACCATCAAGGCTGTTCGCTGCCTCGCATTCGTTGGAAACGACGATCATGAAAGGCTACCGCTTCTTTGCTGGCTGGCTTTGGGACGCAATGGTTGGACGACTGGTGACGCAAAGTATAGGCCTGAATATTTGAAACAACAGGTCAGCCTAAAAGTCCAGATCCGTTACATCTGGGTTGACCCAACATTTCTTCGCTTCGGAAGACCAGATCAATTCAGGAGTGTAGTATTGATACAACCACTCGACCATGCAAAGTGCCTCGAGAAAAGCGACTCCCTCGTGCAGGTCTAGTTTTCTAAGCTCTTTTTTCGATTCAGATGCAATCATTCTTAAAAACATGATTGTTATCGTATCGTTGTAACCATTCGGGTTGCCGCACGCGAAATTGTAAGCGTTGATGCGCAGACGAAGTTGCGACAAGGCTTCTTCAAACGATAGACTTCGAACATAGTACATCGCCACGGCCAAATGAGCACGATGCGTCCAGTTTTCGTAGGGAAGCGTTAAAGATTCAAACTCTTGGACTAACCGCTGAACTTCGGAATCTTCCGTCAACGGCAGCTCAATTTTTCCAGACTTGGGGATTCTTGTCATCGCGGGCCTAGGAATCGGTTGTAAGATTCGCTTAGGCAGAATTAGGCATTAAGTGCCTCTGTGAGAACCCTATGCTTCTGACACTGTTGCCTTCAGAATTTATTGCCAGCAGGAAACAAAACTACTTCCGACGTCGGCAATGTACGATCGTTAATCCGCCAAAAATTAAAAGACTGAGCGAGCCAGGTTCAGGGACAACTCGAAGTTGATACGCATTGATCGCAGGACGAGGCCCACTGAATGTTATGGTCTGCGAAGTCCCAGTAGCGGTGAACGTCCCCGATACCCATTGGCCCATACCTCCGTCTGAGTTCGTTGTATTCTCGTCAAGCGTTACGCTATTTGTGGCGGTGGCTGTCGTAGTGTTCACTCCCCCAAAGGCGAGACCGGAGTCGTTTGTCCACCACTGAAACAAATAAGCTGCCCCATTGGTAAGACCTAGCAGATTCAGGGTAAGCGGATTGCCGGGCGAACTACCCGCACCGGAACTCAGCAGAGTTCGATAGGACAAGGACAACGAACTGTACGGTAAATTCGACGAGCCATAGGCCGTATCAGATGATTCTGCATTGTTATAGGCGAAAGCAAAAATATTATTGAGCCCAGAGATTCCGTTGCCTCCATTGGGGATTGGGAAGATATCAAAGAAAACTCCGTTGACTGTAGTAGTCAATTGATTTTGTGACATATTGCGTGCATCGACCAACGTGCCGGTAGTGATGACATCGGAATCGCCAGAAATGTTACTTGGCACTGACCAATTGATAATCGCAGCTTGAGTTGGCATAGTCAGCGGAAAGACTACTGCAGCTACGAATCCCCAAAATAGTCGGTAGTGTGAAAAACACATGCTCTGCTCCTTATTGGCGGCTAAACCGCACTAGAGTTTACTATTACCACGCATCGGCTTGGCAGGAGTGACCTCAGTAAAATCCAGGCCTCTTGAAGAATCAATATAAGGCTTTTGTGGCCATACGCAACAAAAAGCTCTGGAATCTCCGAAAATACCTCGGGAACTTTCTTGGTAGTCAGTTTTGATCCATACTACCAATTTCAAGATTGCCATTTCGACACCGCTCGTTTCAACACTTAAACTATCCGTCTCGCTTGCTGCCTGCAATCACTGCGGTATCCAGGTCAATATTTACGAAACTTTCAAGCCATGAATCTCAACCAAATCACACTACCGACTAGCAACGTGCAAACCTCAATTGACTTCTACATGGCCATGGGTTTTGAGCTAATTGTCATGTCTCCACCGCAGTATGCGAGATTTGCCTGTCCAACGGGCACGTCGACGTTTTCTGTTCACCTTGTGAACAAATTGGTCGAAAATAGCGGAGTTACGATCTACTTTGAATGCGAAGATGTCGACGCTCGATACGCCAAATTGTGTAAGCTAGGCTTTAGGTTTACTTCACCGCCAACTGACCAGCCTTGGCTTTGGCGCGAAGCGAGGCTTAGAGATCCTGGTGGCAACGAGTTTGCCTATTCTATGCTGGTGCTAATCGGTTGAATCCACCTTGGAGAGTCACTGACCAAGATTTTTAGTCTGAAGGATCTGGCCACAGATTATCATGCTGGGGTGCATACACAACTCCACTGACTCTTATAGACAGCCTTAATTAATTCGTGTCACTCTGTTGAATTCCCCTCCACGCCGCTCGCTGCTCCTCCCAACTTAACATAGCCGCGATCGGACGCAGTCGCTTCTCGTGGATCTCTGGTTTGCCTTTCGTGGCCGGCAAGTTGAGCAGGGCTTCTTGGATATCCGGAGCGAGCTGGTTGAGGGCCATGATCTGGCTCATTTTTGGCTGAGTCACATGACCGCACCGAGCCAGTTCAATCATGTCGCACGCCTCCCCGGTTCGAAACATCTCGTCGAGGCGAATGGCGAGGGCTATCAGCCTCGATATGCGAGGCACCTTGCTGGTTGGTCTGGGACTCGATGTTTCAGCGTGGGGATCGAAAGGACTAATCGCTAGAAGACGAACTCAAGGCCATGGAAAACGAAATTGGTTTCTTCTAAGCATCTGAGTCGGCAGCAGATTGTCAATATCAAGAAAAAATGGAAAAAAGATCAAAGCAAAATCGGCGCTTCGCCAGGAAGAGATGTGCCGATTTGCATTTAGTCTATTGCCATCTATTAAATATGTTAGCGACTTTTACCTGTTGATTGATGACCAGTAAAGCCGTATCGTGGACCGAAACTAGAACTACAAAAGCCAGTTGCACCGCAGATAAGCAGCGGGCGCAGCACAGATCAAGCAACTCGCTAGTTGCATAGTGTTTCTCAAACTGATTCAGATGCCTTCTTGTTACATCTCTGACAACTATCCGTAAAGCTACCCTGCGTTTCTATGCAGAAGAACGCTTCGCTTCAAGAAACTTTAGGCAACCGGACAATAAAAAATACCAACGAGACCCCACAACATGAGCGTTGCCTGACTAGATGCAAAGGGTTGGAGTTCATATGGAACACTGGAACTTGCGGTTGTCTGAGTTGAGTCCTTTGCCAAAGTGAAACGTCAACGCAGTTAGCTGCACAGGAGGGCGTGTCGAATGGCAAGTAGTTCTACGTAAGTCGTTGCCTGAAATTGATATAGGGAAAGAAGGCCTCACATGCCCAAAATGGAGTTGTCACACACCCAATTCTGGCAAGGAGGCCTTACGATGTCCTTTTCTAACTATGGACGACTTCGCCCGCAAGTACGATTTCTACAGCGACAATTCCTGCTGGACAGCAAGTTGCCATTCACGGATGTGCTGTCGGAGCAAACGATCGAGCACGCATTGAAAGCATTGAACTTT
>DAIRSD010000069.1:0-14316 GCA_036804625.1 Aureliella sp.
GCTAGCTTCACTCAGGCGTCTAAACTCTCTTTTGGTGACTGACAATTCAGAATACCAAAGATGACGGCGGCCGATAGAGCATCCCCGGCTCCTACCGTGTCCACAAGATTGATGACCGGCACCGCTTGAACCTGGACGAACTGATCCTGACAGCCCAACCAAGCTGCCCCCTGCTGCCCGGCTGTAATCCAAAGTTGCTTGATGTCGTCTGCCTGCATTAACTGCCGACCGAGTTGCCAGCGATCCCGCCAGCTCTGGGTCGGCTCCAATGACAGTTCCATGTTCTGTCCTGTTAGTTGTTGCAGTTCCACGTCGTTCAACTTGACGTGGTCGGCACCAGTCAATAGAAAACCAGCCCACATTGAATCAAAGTGAGGCATCCGAATGTTCACGTCAACAAAAACGGGACACGTCGCCTGTTGACGCAGAGCCAGAATCGTGCTTCGTGAATTTTGATTTCGCAGAGCCAGTGAGCCGTGATACAGCAAGCCAACCGACAAACTGTTCAGCAAATTGCTTTCAAGGGACAGATGATCATAGGCGACGTCATCCCAAAACTGGTAGGCGGGCTCCCCATCCTTTGTTTTAATGTCAACTCGACCCGTTGGATGCCTGCTATCGACTTGCAATCCAACTGTATCCAATCCCCATCGATGCATTGCTTGGAAGCCCTGTCGCCCCAGCGGGTCGTCACCAACCGCACTGCCCATGCATGGATCCAACCCCAAACCCTTGAGATTCCAAGCAACATTGAAAGGAGCCCCGCCCAGCACCTGACGATCTTGGAAACAATCAAATAGAACTTCACCCACAATCAGTGGACGAGCGGGAACGGTCATCATACTTTTTCAAATTCGGATTAGTACTCACAAAACTAAGGAGGTGGCTTGACGAAACACTTTACTTATCCAAGCCATCACTAAGCAGTGTCTCGAAGTATTTCAAACTGTACCAAGAGACAAAAACCCCATTGCTTCCCAGCACGGTGTCGTACATCTGGATAACTTTGATCATTTTCTGCGTTTCCGAAGAGTGTAGCATAGTAATAACCAAAATCAAAGATGCTAACTAACACCCAAAACAGGCTACCTCGGGTGTGAACAATCGCATTTCGAGTCTATAATTTTACATCAAACGGAGTGGATTGGTTCGTCATTTGAACTGCATGATTAAGAAAACTGACAGTCCGAATTGGTTATGATTTTTTGCACCGCCAGTCTACAGGTTTTTACGTTCGATGCTTCAACACTCAAAGTACGAGAAACTGGGGTGCCGAGCGCTGGTGGTTACTCCGGAGAATATCGCTTTTGAGTACGCTTTGGCGGGACCGTTCCAGCGGCTACCGGCTCTGGTTCTGGATTTTGTCCTTCGCTGGCTAGTATTCATCAGTTTGATAATGGCGATCGGTTTTGTGTTGGGATGGCTAGGTTTTTTGGCACCCGTGCAAGATCTAATGGGTTTCTTGATGCTGGTCAGCTTTTTTCTGATGAGCTGGTTCTACGGCATTTTCTTCGAGACCTATTTTAATGGACGCACGCCTGGCAAGATGCTGATGAAGTTGCGAGCGATCAGCGTTGACGGCAGACCGATCAACGGCATCCAGGCAGCCCTGCGCAATTTACTGCGAATGGCCGATTGTCAATTGATGATTTCACTGCAAATGATCGATTCCGAACTCCCCCCGGCGTACATCATTCCCACACTTTCGGTCGGGCTGTTTACGATGCTTTTGACCACTCGCATGCAGCGATTGGGAGATCTAGCTGCTGGTACGATGGTTGTGTCTGAGGCCCATCGCCCCATCGCTACTAGAATTCAGCCGGATGATATGCGAGCCTTTGGACTAGCCGACCTGATTCCCGCAAACTACGTGGTGGGCAGTTCGCTTGCGCGAGCCCTCGGACAGTATATGGAAAATCGCAAGCGTCTGAACTCTCTAAGACGCGAAGAGGTAGCTGGGCATGTTGCCAAACCACTGATCGCGAAGTTCCAGTTGTTGCCAGACACTAGCTCCGATCTACTGCTGTGCGCATTGTACGTCCGAACTTTTTTCTCTCAACAACAACAAGACGACGGCTTGACGGCTATGCGCGCTAGTCATTCGCGAGTGAATGTTCCCAGTGCCCCCATTGACAATGGAGTCTCCACAACGTGAAAAACGTAGACCGATTGAATCAGCGCCAGGAGCAATGGCAGCGACTTGAGAAACTGCTGGAGCAACTTGGCAAGCGCCGACTACGCGGCGCGCTAGGCACATCGCTGATGGAGTTGTCTGACCTGTACCGATCTGCATGTGCTGATCTGGCCATGGCTCATCAATACCGCCTGTCGCCGGAATCGGTCAGCTATCTGCACGGGCTAGTGGGTCGAGCCCATAACGCGATTTACCGCTCGCGTAGATTTCAGTACGCTCAGTGGTTCGATCTGATCTTTCGTCAGGCTCCGCAGCAAATATTCTTGGATCGCTGCGTACATATCTGCGCTATTTTATTCTTCGGGTTGTTCTCGCTATCGGCTTATGTCGCGTTTAATGAGGAGCAGTTCCCCGGCGTGGCTGAAAGGCTGCTTGGTGCCGATCAAGTGCAGATGATGGAAGATATGTATGAGGAGGTTGATTTTGGGAGCGGAATCGACAGCAATCTTGCCATGGTGGGTTTTTACATCCAGCACAATACGGGGATCGGATTGAGCTGCTTTTCAACCGGGCCACTGATCTTTCCAGGATTGTGGACTACCGCTTACAACGCAACGGTACTTGGTGCCACTTTTGGCTATATGGCAAGACCTGACACACCGGGAGGCGACAATTTGCTGCATTTTGTTACTGCCCATGGGACCTTTGAACTAACAGCCATTGCCCTAGCCGCAGCCGCTGGCCTGCGCATCGGTTCGGGTTGGTTGATCACAGGCGGGATGACACGATTAGCATCGCTTCGACTTCAAGCGCTTCGGGCGGTGCCTATCATGGGGGCCAGCGGAGTCCTGTTTATCTTGGCGGCATTTACCGAAGGATTAATCTCCCCCAGCGGATTACCCTACTTGGCCAAGGCACTGTTCGGGATGTTCGCAAGCACGTTACTGATGTTTTATTTCATCATCCTGGGGTATCCCACGGGGCGGTCTGATGCAGCTTGATCGAACCGAAATCGAGATTCGACAGCGTAGCGCTTTGGAGCTGCTGGATTTGAGCTTGCGAGTCTTCAGTCGCCACTGGGCACGACTCACTCTAGCGGGTGCATTGCTGGGACTTCCCATGATGGTATTCAATTTGTCATTGATTGGCTGGATGCTTTCTGACGAATCGATTCTGATTGCCGACGGACAAATCGATCCGATGACGGCTGTTGGCAGTCGATATTTGGCTCATCTGATCGTCTTGTTTTGCTCGCAGTTGCCGCTCATGTTTCTTCCTGTTACTTTGCTGCTGGGAGCCCAGGTTTTCTACCAACCTATTACAACTGGCCAGCTATTAGTACAAGTGCGAAGTCTGTGGATACCGGTGATCGGAATCCTGGGCTTTTTTCGTTTAGGTCTAGTACCGTTGCTGATGGAGCCAATGGTGGACCGTAGCGTCGAGTTCGATGCAACGACCGAGGTCCTGACACTGTTCGTTTTCTTCCCGTTGGCACTTTTTACACGGACATTCTGGCCATACGCGCCTGAGATCATTGGGCTAGAACGCTGTCCATTGCGGTCAAAGCGGGTTGGCACTGTTAATTATTCCGCTCGGCGACAAATGCTGCACGGCAGTATGGTAGCAGAGAATTTAGTTTACTTCCTTCAATCCGTGCTTTTTGGTGGATTGCTGGTTGCAATGCTGATGGGCAGCACACTATTTGTACAGGCGATGCTAACGGGAAGCTGGCAGTTGAACTGGATCATGTACATGGTCGCTTTTCCTGCCTGCCTTTGGCTAGTTGGCATTTTTATGAGCGTATTTCGTTTCCTGACCTACATCGACACTCGAATTCGACTTGAGGGTTGGGAAATCGATTTGATCATGCGAGCTGAGGGGCAGCGCCTGCTAGATACGATGCAACCGACTTCGGGAAGGCAGTTAACGACTGAAGGAGCATCAACCGCATGATGAAGCTCTTCGTTCAAGTCGCTCGATTGGCTTGTATGTTATTGCTTTTTTCAGCCGTGGACTGGCGCGTCGGCTTTGCCGAACAGCCTTCCTCTACAGCTCAGAAAGCGATGCGATCTGTTGGGGCCGGTTGGTACAATGGCAAGGAGAATCGCTTCACTCCTCCTGGGTTTCAACCTACTGCCGATCATCCGCTTCGAAGCCAAGGATGGCTCGCAGGTCCTGAAAAAGAAAGTTCGCAATGGCCAGAAAGGATACGCAATTGGTTGTCTAGCTTGAGATCCAGCATGAGCGGCTTTGGGAAGTGGTTCGCCTATCTCTTGTGGTTTTTGTTGACCGTTGCTGTTCTGGCTTGTATCGTGCTTCTACTGATGCATGTTCACCGAAGTTATCGTCCGGCTACCAGGCACAATGAAATCCGAAAGATTCGAATCGATCCAACACGTGTCGAAGCGTTGCCCTTTGAGGTACAGCATGCAATGACTGGCGATCCGCTGGCTCAGGCTAAGCATCTAGCGAATACCGGAAACTTTGATTTGGCAATGATTTTTTTGTACGGATATCTACTGCTGGCCCTGGATCAGGCTCGAAAAATTCACCTTCAGAAGGGCAAGACCAACCGTATGTATCTGCGAGAGTTGGAGGGCTACGCTCCGCTAGCCGCTCTGGTGGAATCTGTCATGGGAAAATTCGAGCAGGTCTACTTTGGCAAGCACTCGATCGACCAGTCCAGTTTTCAGCAGTCTTGGTCACAACTGGATCGATTCCATCAGTACCTACACGTGGAAGATCTCCAAGCTGACAGTCAGGTCGTTCCTGCTACGGTTGCGGAGGTGGCTTCGTGAGACATGTTTGCCTGTGCTGTTTCAGTCATCGAGCGTTCTTCCATGTGCTTGGGTGCATAGCGCTGCTTACAATTTTTGGTTGCAGTCGTACCGACACGACACATCCCTATGGGGAGATCAAAGGATGGCATCTGCTCAGTAGCCGCAACGCTTTGGGTGTTCATCGACGAATGTGGGAGTTAAACGGTGTCCGGTGCTTAACGCCTCGCAAGCTTTCCAATCGCTTAGATCAGGTCGATGTTATTGTTCTGGTCTCTCAAGATTTTGCACCTCCGGGTCCAGAAGCTCGAAAATGGCTCGAACAGTGGTTGCGCTCCAATCCTGGAAGAACGGTGATCTACTTTGGACGCGATTTTAACGCTAACAAATTTTACTACCAGCAAACGCGGGCTCAGTTAACGGCACAACAGCAGCAACTGGCAGATCTGGAAATAGCCAGAATCGAAACGACAGAGATCCAGGGCCGCATCGAATCTTACACGGAGAGCAACTTCTGTGATTGGTTCTACCTGGACGCAGATCGACCCGAAGCCATTGCGACACAATGGACTGGACCGTGGGCTAGTGAATCATCCAGTCAGGCTGGCTGGCCACTGAGAACCCGCCTGATGCCTCCCGACAATCGATACAAGGAGAAGCCGCCCAGTTGGATTCTCGCTTTGCCAGAGGCCAATCCACTTGCGCCGGTTGATGGAAAATCTGATGAGTCATCCGAACAAGTGGAGCCTTTGATTTACAGAAGCCTTTGGAAACAAGATGAGGTGGATACGCTTGAGAAGTGGCAACAGTCGTTTGATCAGATTCTGACTGCGGAGGTGCTGCTTCAATCTCCAGACGTTGGACCGCTGGTTTTTCGACTGCGGGATCAGCAGCGCCTGGGTCAGGGACAAATCATTGTCGTGGCCAATGGAGCGCCGTTTCTGAACGCTAGTTTGGTTGAACCCGCGTTTGGGCAAGTCGCTCAGAAGTTGATTCAGCAGTGCTTGCCGGCAAAGCGCGCCGCATTCATCAGCTTCGGAAGCTCGGGGCTGTTAGTTTCTAACGTGGATGAAGCCGATGAACGCGAAGCGGGTTGGGAGGCGCTCACGCAATGGCCCATCAGCGTCATCACGATGTCTGCGGCAATGCTAGGGTTGGCGGTCGGCTCTTATCTTTTGCCAATTCTCGGTCGCCCGAGGCAGTACCCCCAGCGATCGGTCAGCGATTTTGGAATGCACATCGATGCCATGGGACAGATGCTTCACGAATCACAAGATCTTCCGTTTGCACAGCAAGCGGTGGGCAACTACTTTCGAGACGTTCGCGGCGAGCAGCCGCCTGCCTGGCTAGGGGATCTTTTGTCCCAAACTAATCAAATAACGGCTGGCGATGAAGAATTAACAACGCAAAGACCTCCAGCGCGTGCAACCGGACTAACATCCACAGTCGCCAAGGAAGTTGGCATCAACCTGGAATTAATGCCTGCAATGCCGCGACATGCAGTTGAATGCAGGCAATGAACTGCTATAAATCTTGAAGGGAAAGTCAATTGGTAACGCCCAGGCGGTCCTTGAGGATGCTGCGTGACTTGACATCCGCCCAATGACGGATTCATCGGTACTATCTGCAAGATTGCAGATGTTCTATTCCGATGGAATCAGGAAGATGAATATTGCCAGAACAGACGCATTCAACTTCTCAACTACCTGGCCTTTTGCTGTCCAAACTACATGAACTGTAAGATCTAATCATGAATCCATTGATTGCCGAAGATTTGATTGCTCCCAATTGTGGGCTACTTAGCCTTGACTGCGAGATTCACCGGCATCTCCATTTTACTCTGGGGCATAATACTAAGTCAGCCAACATGCGCTATCTGTATCGAGCCTTGGCAATTGCCGTGCGAGATCGATTGATTGCTAGTTGGAACGCGACGGAACAGCGAATCGCCACCAAAGCGAATCGAAAAGTTCACTACCTGTCTCTGGAGTTCTTGGTGGGCCGATCCCTTTCCAATGCGGTACTCAATTCAGACCTGGAGGAGACCACTCGAACGGCGCTGAATGAGTTTGGTGCCACTTTGGAGGAGATCGTCGAACGCGAGCGAGACGCAGGGCTTGGCAATGGTGGTTTGGGACGTTTAGCCGCTTGCTTTTTGGACAGTTGCGCCAATCTTCAGTTGCCGGTCCGGGGCTACGGTATTCGATATGAGTATGGCTTGTTTAAACAGCGGATTGAACAAGGACGACAGGTCGAAGAGCCGGATCATTGGTTGCTGTATGGAAACCCTTGGGAACTAGAGCGAAGCGAGTCGACCCGACGCGTAAGGTTCTACGGCCGCAGTGAACTCTACTACGACGCGCAAGGCGTGCATCACTGCAGGTGGGTAGATACCGCCGATGTCCTGGCAGTTCCGTTTGACATGCCCATTCCCGGCTTCCGAAACAAAACCGTCAACACATTGCGACTTTGGAAAGCGGCTGCAACCAACGCTTTTGATTTGAATGAATTTAATGCAGGTGGTTACTCCGAAGCCGTAGCAGCCAAGAATATGGCTGAAAAAATATCGATGGTACTCTATCCCAACGACTCGAGCGAAAACGGCAAGGAACTGCGACTCAAGCAACAGTATTTCCTAGTATCTGCCAGCTTGCAGGATGTCTTGTCGGACTGGGTTGAGCGATACGGCCGGGATCTCTCGCGGTTTGGAGAGGCCAACTGTTTTCAATTGAACGACACGCACCCTGCCTGTGCGGTGCCCGAATTGATGCGACTACTAATGGATGAATACGGGCAAAGCTGGGATCAAGCTTGGAAAATTACGACTCAGTGCATGGCTTACACTAATCACACCCTTTTGCCCGAGGCGTTGGAGCGATGGTCAGTTCGGTTGTTCAGTCGTTTGTTGCCTCGTTTGGCCGAAATCATTTTCGAGATCAATCGTCGCTTCCTTCAAGAGGTGGAAGCTCGTTGGCCAGGCAACACTCAAATTCGGGACGCCATGGCGATCGTCGAAGGAGGCGATAATCCTCACTTCCGTATGGCTTACCTGGCGATCGTGGGCAGTTTTTCAGTCAATGGTGTCGCGCAACTACACACCGAACTGCTCAAGTCGGGCCTGTTCGAAAAGTTTCACGAGATGTGGCCCGACAGATTTAACAATAAAACCAACGGAGTCACTCAGCGTCGTTGGCTAGCACACTGCAATCCCAAACTACGACAGCTGATCACGTCAGTCATCGGTGGCCAATGGGAAAAGGATCTCAGTCAGATCGAAAAATTGCGACCCTTGGCCAATGATCCCGCGTTTCGCCAACAATGGCAGCAGGTCAAAGCAGCCAATAAAACTCGACTGGCACGATACGTAGAAGAGCGCACGGGAGTAGTCTTTCCGGAACAGGCCCTGTTTGACGTACAGGTCAAACGGATCCACGAGTACAAACGCCAGTTGTTAAACGTGCTACATGTCATCCACCTTTATGATCGCATTTGTCGTGATGACACTGCGGGTATGGTGCCGCGCTGTGTTCTGATCGGTGGCAAGGCGGCACCCGGATACTTTGTCGCCAAAGTGATTATCAAGCTGATCAACAACGTAGCCGCCGTAATCAACAATGACCCGCGCGCCCATCAGTGGCTCAAGCTTGTATTCTTGCCGAACTATCAAGTGTCGGCCATGGAGGTCATTTGCCCTGGCACCGAACTGTCCGAACAGATTTCCACTGCCGGCAAAGAGGCTTCTGGCACCGGGAACATGAAGTTCATGATGAATGGAGCGCTGACGATCGGAACGCTGGATGGAGCCAATATCGAGATCCGCGAAAAGGCTGGAGCGGAGAACTTTTTCTTGTTTGGCCTGAACGCTGCTGAAGTAGTTGAGGCACGAATGAGCTATGATCCAAGTCGACTGATCAGTCAGGACAATGAAATTAGACAGTTGATGGAATTGCTCGAGGGTGGACGATTCAGTCAGCATGAACCCGGCATCTTCGACGTGCTGACCGGAGGCTTGCGGAACCCGCAAGACCCTTGGCTGACCATCGCCGATTTGCGCAGCTATATCGACGCTCAACGTGAAGTCGCCAAAGCTTACCAAGATAGTGATAACTGGAACCGCATGAGCATCATCAATACGGCCAGCAGCGGATGGTTCTCCAGTGATCGTACGATCCAGCAGTATGCAGATGAGATCTGGAAGGTCGGCCCAGTCGGTAAGAAGCAGTGAGCTACGCAGCACTAGGGGAACGCACCAAAAGACTTTGCTTACAGGTTGCCTAACGCGCAAGGCTTACCATGGGTGACTTGCGGATAAGGAACGCAACGGAATGATCGCTATCGGCGAGTGTCCGTTTTGGAATTGCAATAGCGCTTTGATGCAACAGATTTTACATAGTGGCGATGGATGAATATTGCTGGCATCGATATGATATGGTTACGGCTGTTCCGAAGATGCATTGATTCCTGAAATTGACGCCTTTGCGAAGCGGTACAACCCCACAATCCTTGGAGGCCTTGGCCGACTGGTCATCATCGACTAGTGGCATGTTGTCGTGCCCTGTTCACCGTAAACTAGAATACTCGTAGAAATTCACCATGTCGATGTTTCCACGCTGCTCGGGTGTCCTACTACATTTGACCAGTCTGCCAGGAGGCTATGGCGTTGGCGACATGGGACCGTCAGCCTACGAGTTTATTGACTTCTTGGCTGATGCCGGTCAGCAGGTTTGGCAAATCTTGCCGTTGGGACCAACCATTCAGTGCAATTCGCCTTACAGCAGCTACTCAGCGTTCGCCGGCAATCCACTGCTGATCAGCCCGATCCAACTAGTCAAAGATGGTTTTTTGGCGCCTGACGATCTGGATCAATTGCCGCAACGTGAGTCGCTGAGCAATGCCGACTTTCAATCGGCCACTGAAATCAAAAACCGAATACTCGACCTGGCGTACGAGCGTTTTCGAGTTTCTCAGGCGTGTATCGATATCGACGAGTTTGAAGCCTTCTGTACTTTGCAACAATGGTGGCTTCGAGACTTTGCGCTGTTTGCCGCCTTGATTCGACACTACGGACATGACGGCTGGACTGCGTGGGAATCGGGTTTGGTATCGCGTGACCGAGCCACTTTGGCCAAATGGTGGGAGAAGCTTGTCAGGGAGATCGAAAGAGAACAATTCATACAGTACCTGTTCTATCGACAGTGGCGACAACTGAAGGAGTATGCCAATCGCAGACGCGTAAGAATTCTGGGCGATATGCCTATCTTCGTATCACACGGCAGCGCGGACGTATGGTCCAATCAAGCAATCTTCCATCTTGACAGGCGCGGCCAACCGACCGTGGTTGCTGGGGTGCCGCCGGACTATTTCAGTAAAACTGGACAGCTTTGGGGAAACCCACTGTACAACTGGGACCGCTTGGCAAACACTGACTATCGCTGGTGGATCCAACGGATGCGATCGGCGTTTGAAATGTATGACCTGGTTCGAATCGATCACTTTCGCGGATTTGAAGCCTACTGGGAAGTCCCGGCTGGCGCGCAAAACGCGATCAATGGTCGTTGGGCACCGGGTCCTGCCGCCGCGTTCTTTGAATCGGTGAAGCGTCATCTGGGAGATCTGCCGATTGTGGCCGAGGACTTAGGGCTAATCACACCTGGAGTGCATCAGTTACGAGATCGATTTGGCTTGCCAGGGATGCGAGTCTTGCAGTTTGGCTTCGACTCACCTAACGACGGATTCCACCGACCCGAAAATTTTCCTACCAACAGCGTAGCCTACACGGGGACTCACGACAACGAAACGCTAATTGGCTGGTATCTTGCTAGACAAAAGGCCAAGTTGAGAGACGGTTCTCGCGATTTGTTGGATCAATATCTTTCCGCCGACAGCCAATTCGACTCAATTCACTGGCAATTGATCACGATGGTCATGAATTCAGCCAGTCATACTGCGATCGTTCCGCTACAAGATATTCTGGGATTAGACAATTCGGCTCGAATGAACCTGCCTGGCACCGCTCATGGAAATTGGCAATGGCGAGTGCTGCCGGAGCAACTAAGCGATTCAGTGGCCGCTCACTTGCGAGTGATCACGGAACACTCTGGCCGGTTGCAGTTGGTTCACGCAGTTTAACCGTTACGGAGCCAATGTCCGCCGAGTCATTGTGTCTGGTGACGGTTAGCTTGCCCAACTGGGAATGGAAGTGGTTGGCCAAGAAGGCCTGCAACTACGTTTCTCGCGGCTCGTTCTGCCATCGCATCTCTGGCCTGTGTCGTGGCGCTACCGATATGTGGCAATAATAAACAGTTTGGCAATTGGAGCAACGGATGATCCAGCGGCTATGGTTCAGGCGTACATACATCCAGACCTGCGGCAAGAATTTTACTGGTCTGAAGCGCTTGCACTAGAGCTTTTTGATCGATAATTTCTCCGCGAGCCGTATTGACCAACACAGCAGTGCGCTTCATCATCTCAAACTGCGGAGTAGAAATTAGATGCGTGGTTTCTGGGGACAGTGGAACGTGGATACTGATGAGGTCACTTTCGCTGAGCAATTGATTGAGGGTCACGCACTGCGCCGATAATCGCATATCCAGATCGGGTTTGGACTGACGCGCGGTGTACAAGACACGTACAGACCAGCCCGCAAACATACGCTCGGCCACCGTTTGTCCGATGCGACCCATGCCAATGATACCTAGAGTTTTCCCCGCGATGCTTTGGCCCAGCCCGCCCATGGGCTCCCACGTCCGCCAGCCACCCACCTGAGCGTCCTGAAAGGCGGACCGAAACTGACGGGCGGCCGCAATTAGAAGGCCAACCGCTACGTCTGCGGTAGCATCGGTCAAGACGTCGGGAGTATTGCCTACGTCGATCCCCCGAGCCGCTGCGGCTGCCACATCGATATTGTTGAATCCTACAGCAAAATTGCTTACTACTCTCAGTTTCTCGCCCGCTGCCTGCATGACTTGGTCGTCAATTCGATCACTCAACAAGCTCAGAATTCCTGAGCACCCGGCCACACCCTCAAGCAGTTCCGACCGCGTTGGAGGCAAATCCCCAGAGTGTACCCGTACTTGAGCCACCTGCCGAAGCAAATCGACGCCAATCTGAGGAATCTTCCGAGCCACATAGACCGTGGGTTGTTCAGCCATCTCTATTGCTTCATCGCGTGGACTTTATGCCGCCAAGCTGTAGTCAAACGGAAAACTACCCAAGCGGCTATGGAGGGCATTGTATTTGACCTTCGACCACCGTCTACCACTCTTAAATTTGCGGTATTGTAAAGTCGCAACGCGACGGTACACGGAGTGTGACTGCTACTTTGGGGCTAACGCCTGCTTCACTGGATGTCGGCTAAGACTTGTGAAATTGACTTCAGTTTTCCACAGTGAGGCAACGCCAGTTGGCTGTACCGGCTGGTTGAACATCTTAGCCAACTGCCCCAAATAGTCGAATTCTCGCGAATCCATCGGTAATTGGATGGATTTTTGAATTCTATTATGTACCATAACGCCAACAAATCGCCTATTTGTTGCAATCTCTATATTTTACCCAGTTGGCAAAAGCGTCTTTTGCCGGGGTATGATGTTCAGCGATTCAACGCCCATTTCAATGTTCAACAGGAGACCCATTTGATGAAACGACTGAATTTCTTGTTCGCGCTGGTGCTGTCGTCAGCAGCAGCGTTGGACGCGTACGCCGGTTGCGGTATTTGTCGCCGTGGCGGATGCAGCGATCCTTGTACAGCCAGCGCTTGCACTGGTGTCGCCTATCACCAAGGCTCGTACGGTGGTTGCGCTTCGATGAGCGGCGTGGTACATTCCGGATGCGGAGCAGCGGCCGCTGGCGGTTGCGCCATTAGCGGTAACGTAGTCAATTACAGCCAGCCATCTGTGCCGCTCAAATCGCTCGAACCGATCTGATCGATTGTGGACCAGTCGCCTCGTATCAAGTTGTGATGCAGTCGGAATACGTGACCGAGTCACGTCCTGTTGCCTATACAGAATACACCACAGAAACTCGCTACCGCACTCGAACCGTGTCGCGACAAGTTCCCGTGGAAGTTCAAGATTTTCGAACAAAGACTGTCATGGTTCCCAAAACCGAAACCAAGACTGTTGAATACTCTGTGCTGGTGCCCAAACAGGAAGAGCGTCAAGTCGACGTCACTGAATCGGTCCCAGTGTGGAACGACGTGACTGAGAATTACACTGTCAAAGTTCCGACTGTGGTAGATGTTCCCGAAGAGTACACCGTGCGTGTGCCAACGTTACGCGACGAATCATTTACCTACACCGTTCAGGTCCCTCAGACTCAGACAAGTCAGCGAATTCAACGGATCACTAACGCCGTTCCGGTAACCAAAACACGAACGGTCAGCGTTACTCGACCAGTATCTAGGACACAAATGGTTACACGTGATAGCGGACATTGGGAAACTCGAGTGGAGGAAGTCGGGTGCTCTGCAGCCTCAACCAGCTCGGCCAGCATTTCGATTGGCGGATGTGGTACAGGAACCACCTACGTCAACGATTCAGGCTGCGGTTGTGGACAAGCAACCTACAGCTATTCGGGTTGCGGCGGATGTGGACAAGTGACCTCCAGTCCTTGTGGCAGTTGCGGTGGATGTACCTCGGTTTCCAGCGGTTGTGGTAGCTGCGGCGGTTGCGGTCAAGCAGCGGCCACCCCTTGTGGTTCAGGCTGTGGTTCGTCGATCAGTCATGGCGGAATCAGCGGCGATTGCGGATGCGGCGCACCTGCTCCTCAAACGGTTACACGACGAGTTTGGGTACCCAACGTGGTGACCGAAGAGGTAGCTGTTATTGAAAATGTTACCGAGCAGCAAGAGATCGCCTATACCGCCTTCGAGCAGCAAACGACCGAAGTTCCTTATGAGTGTGTTTCCGAAGTGTACGTTCCAGAGCAGCGCACTGGAACTCGCAAGGTTGTCGACTATTCCACCGAGACTCTTACGCGAAATCGCAAAGTTGTTCAGTACAACGATGAAACACGCACGCGGACTCGCAAAGAGCTAAGCTACAAGCAGGAAACTCGTTCGCAAACGGTTCCATATGTTTCTTACTCGACTGAAAAGCGAACCAAGGAAGTAAGCTACACCTATAATGTCCCTGAGACTCAAGTGGAACAGGTAACCACGACCCGTTACGAGACGGTTCCAGAGGAAGTTACGGAAGAATATACCGTGCAGGTGCCTGTGACCAATTACCGCGAGCAACAAGTTCAAGTTTGTCGTATGGTTCCCAAATTGGTCCCGATTACGATCAACCCTTGCCAGGCAAGCGTAAGCGACAGCTCCGTCAGCTATGGCAACAGCGGTTGCTCCAGTTGCGGCCAAGCTGCGTCCGGATGATCCAGTTGCGGAACACCTACGATTGCACCTCCTCA
>DAIRSD010000070.1:0-14216 GCA_036804625.1 Aureliella sp.
ACGGCTAATTTACTTGAACACTGCAGCCCCGAAGGCCGATCAGAAACCTGGGATCTAACAAATCTCGAAAATCTGCAATGAATTTTCTTGACATTACTTCTGCGCGGCGGTAAGACGAGAAGCGTGTTCAGTCAACCCTGTAAAAACCAGGGAAAAACGGCTCTGGGAAAACAAGCTTCAGGCATCAACCACCTGTAAGCCTCCCGGAAAAACTCAAGAGTGACTTGTCGCCTCGCCCGAGGTTCCAGGTGCCAGTTGCAACAGGAGTATCCATGCGAAACAAGCTCACAAGCTCACAGGGCGAACCGCGCCGGTTGGTAGCTCGGTTGTTTTTTTGCTCTGCGGAACACTGGCCGCAATACTTCTAGTCACTCTCGGATGTGGCGGTCCCGTCGCCACCGCTTCGCCTGACCGGCCGGCCCCATTTAGCGCCGCTTCCGTCGGGCCAGTTCTCGCTGGTCCGCCTTCTGCAATTAACATCACACGAACACAGGATGGCGGAATTGTCATTGATGCGGGGGTGATTTTTGTTGACAATCCAAGCTACATCTGTTTCCCTATTGAACGCTTGGGCTTATCCAGTGACACACTGATCAGCTCGATTGCAACCTCATGCGAATGTGTTCGGGGTCGTTTGGTGAGTTATAAAGGTCCAGAGGACACTGAGAAATTGGCAATAATGTTGGAATTTCGAAATGAAGGCGGCCCTGGTATACAAAGTGCGTTGCATCCTGTTGAGTTAGGAGTGGATGTAACGATAGTTGTAACGGGCGGCTCGAAACACGAGTTTACGATAAAGTTGTTGAAAACTTTTCAGGAAAAATCCTTGTAAGCGAGGTAGGCGTTTTGAGGCGAGATACTGGTCTTAGAAATTAGTGCCGACATGCGAATCAAAAGCAACGAGGACGGAATGATTGCGTTGCCTGTTGGGTTTTTTTAAAAGATATACATCGCAGTTGACTTCAGGTGTAAAGATCCAAGCATGGTTGACTACATTGGCATGGTTGTTTGGTATGAGTTCCCGAGTTGTTGGTATTAATTGGGAGTGATGATAATGGGTATTCGATTTGGAACTATCGAGTTGTTGTTGTGTGTCGTTTTGGTCGTAATTTTTTCCCCGTTAAGCACTGTAGATACGCGAGCATGTCCTGGTGAAAATGATGGTTATGGGCCCTGTTCTGATACTGGTGCTACCGTTACTACAGGTGGATCCAATTTTTGCGGAGGTTGTTCTGATCTAGTTACCGTAATTGTAGGCGGAAATTGTGGCGGAGGTGCTGGGTCAGGTGCCTTTGACTGCAATGATTGTAGGGAAGCTCCCCAAACAATTATCACTCCACAATCAAGCCAATATTTAGGGGTGATTCAGAGTGTATTGTGTGCTTCTATTATTTATTACTGCCAGCTCTCTGGTGGCGGAAACTGCGAGACACATTGCGCGCAGCAATGTAATGGTCGCCCAAACATCGAAGACTGTACAAGTAGTTGTGTTGATCTGTGCGAAGAAGACTATCCGAGCGGTGGAGGTGGAGATGGTTGCAACTGTTTTGTCTATGATTGCGAGAACGATTGTGTGCAATCAGGAGCTCCGATTTTAAGTGGAGAAGCGAGCCGCTGTGGTTAACGCGTACGTATGGGGCCTATGGCTTATTGAAAGTTTTGGTCATGCGCACTTTTAATGTCAGCATAGTCAATTCTTGATAGCTGTCAGTTCGCGAGTTGCGATTTTTGATAGTGTTGTTGTTCGACTTGTCCAAATTTTGATTCGTCGGTCAGGCGTGTTCTTGCAATTTAGAATTCAAAATGTGAGAGGGTTCAGAATGTTTACTTCCAGATTTGGCGACGCTTTATTTGCTTCAATGATCGTTGTCGTGATGATGATTCCTGGGAATGCTCAGCAATGGGGCGGTTGTCCTGGGCCAGCCAACGGGTATGGTCCCTGCTCGGACAGCGGTGCAACTGTAACGACTGGTGGTGCAGGATGGTGTGGCGAGTGCTCTGATTTAATTACTGTCTTTGCAGGTGGTAACTGCGGTGGATCGCCGGTTGGCTCCGACCCTCCAAACTGTAAATCGTGTAATGTTTCTCCTAAAACTCTAATTTATTCAATGGAGAACAAGCCTGTAGGTTCTTTGATGTATGCGGCCTGTTATGGCTCTCGAGCAACATGTTATGCTAGTGGTAGTCTTGTGTGTGGGTCGTTATGCGCATATGCTTGCCGTGGGAACGCAGCATGTGTTTCAGCGTGCGAAACCGCTTGTCAAGAAACCTTTTTGGGTGATGCATGTGAATGCCAGTTTCAGGGTTGCATTAACGATTGTTCACCGGCTACTGACTCTCAGGGCAATGCCAAGCCGCCGATCACCTCTGGAAGTGTCGATCGATGCGGGTAGAGTTTGCGAGGCGGCGTTTGCGAATGAGCTTATATGAGACGTGTGACGTACGAAACATCGTTTTTCGCTTTTTGTTCGTTGAGATGTTATCGGGGGCTACAGGTGCAATTGAAGTGTCGTTCGATCTTTGCAATGGTCATGTGCTTAGTGCTGATGCTTTGCAGGTTTGGCTACTGCCAAACTGGATTTGCTGAAGTCCTTTCTTCCTGGTCAGCAGAAGACTTATTTGGTCGTATGCATGAGCAGTCTCTAATTGACTGTGAATCAGCGGTGGCTGGATACGTTGTTCGGCTCTTCAATCATGTCTCGGACAGAAGAATTGAAGCGAATAAAGCGAAGTTACGAGAGGCGATGCAGCGCGCAAATCAAATACTGATTGCAAACGAACGGGCGCTCGGTCGCGAACCTGATTTGGAAGCGTTGGAAGCTAAACTGGAGTCCGGACTGGCCGAAGGTTACGCTGCAATTCCAGTCAGCGGTTATGAGACCTTTGCAGTAAAGTACACAAAACAAGGTGAATCATATAGGATTGAGCAGCAGAGGTTACCTAATGATGTTCCACTTGAGCAACTAAGGTTAGATTTGGAGAGCGGGAATATAGCTTTCAACCCAACTTACATTCGCACTTGGAACGGAAGTCAATATGCTGAGATCAACTATTCGGATTCAAAACAATCGTCTCGGGAAGTTTCCGACTCAGTTGACACAGAAGCTGTTCAAGGATTTGCGGCGATATCGTATGAAAACCGGGCAATGAGAGTAGTGAAATTCACGACTCTGTCACGCGATACCGCCGCAGACCCAAATGCTCTTCGTAAGTTGGTTGATCAGGCAAAAATGAAAGCAGACGTCCTAGAATCGAAACTGTCTAGTGGCGAACCGGTAATGACTCTGAAGGTCGGGGCTACTGATTCGAAATTAATCTACTTTGAGGCGAATGTGTTGCCGACAAGAGGATATGCTGTTAAATCCGCATTGATGAGAGCAAATGGTGCCGTCATGAGCAGAGAGGATTATGATGGATTTGTAAGTACTTCAGCAGGTTTTTGGTTACCTACTTATGTAAGGAAGGAAAATTTCCGACTAGATAGCAACCAGGCACCATTTCTTTTTTCCAAGGAAGAGATGGTTGCGTTTGAGTCGCCGAAGACTAATGTCCCGTTGCAGGCAAGCATTTTCGATCTTTCTATTTCCGATGAATTCAAGTCGTTACCTCAACTCACTCACTTACTACCCCAGGGTTCACCGTACATAGACACACACAGGCCTTCGGATACTAGCAGGAAGTATTTCAGAGCGATTCTTTTCGTTATAACCGCAATCATCATTTTCGGATTAGTAGGAATTCGTGTGTATCGTAGACGGACACTTCGCTGAAATTGAGGTCGCTGTGATTCCACTCAATTTAAGATCGAAAGGTTTTCGCGGCCCTTTGGTCCTGTTGATATTGTTATTGTGCACGGGCTGCAAGGACAGTATGCGTGGGTCCGGGAACTCGGTGAGTCTACATCCACCAAACAGCGTGATAGTTAGTGATCCTTCCATACTAACAGTGCCAGTGCCGTTCGGTATGAGCGTTTTACGTAAACTTGAACTTCGTTCTAACTTTGAAATACCGCTTTCGCAATTGCGACCAATTAGTTCCTGTGGCTGCACATCTGTAAGAATTGACAAAGATGTGCTTCCAGCTGGAGGTAGCGTGTCACTGTTCCAAGAGTATGAGGGCGGGCTGGCACCCAAAATGCAAAGCGTGCGAACGAGAATCTATTCGGCAGAAATTGCTTCTGGATGTTTTACGTTGGACACTGTATTTAAGACAGGCGGGGACCACTTTGACATTCAAATTACGAGTTCGCAAAGGAGCCTTCAGGTTTGCGAAATTTGGAAGGAGGGTCGCATTTATAGCGACTCAATTTTGTTGACGTTTGGCAGTAAGGTGCCTCGCAAGCTTCTCAAAGTTACAACATCGTCGAACTGCATTAGTGCGAACTTGCAAGGCAATTTATTGAATATTTTAATGGATTCGCCACCAGTCTGAGAGGTAAAAGAAACCGTAAATGTCACGTTTCCTGATTCAGTTGGAACCTATAGTTTTTCAGTTCCGATTCAAGGTCGAATTAGTCCACCGATAACTGCCTCTACATCGATTGTCAACTTTACAGATGTGGCTCCGGGGAGGCCAATGGACGGTGAGATTTTTCTTCGGTCTAGCATCGCATCATCAGGAAGACCAAAGGTATGGCTAGAGGGCGATTGGAAGCTTCAGTACTTGGAGAACGTTGACCAGATGACATGGAAGTTGGGGTTTGCCTTAAATGACATTCCAGGTCCTCTCATTCGTTTCGGAAAGATATTGGTCTCAGGTACTTGGTCTGGTGAAGACCTCAAGATACTAATCAATGGCAATTACGAAAAGTAGATTGTGGTTCGTTCGCTAAATCACTTTGCGATTAATTCGCATTTACTTTTTGCGTGAAACAGCGACATGACTACGTTTGATAGTCATCTTAGATTCGTTGGGTCTTGGGGAGCTTAAAGTGAGTCGGGTGAATGCGCATTTTGAACGATTATCGGGCCTGACCCTGATCGAACTCTTAATCGTCATCAGCATCATCGGCCTGTTAGCGGCACTACTCATTCCGGCGGTGCAGGCGGCGCGGGAGTCGGCTAGGCGAACGGAGTGTGAGAACAATCTCAAGCAACTTGGGCTGGCGATGCAGAATCACGAGGCGGCACATGGTTACATGCCAGCTGTCGAGCGGGTTCTTCCTTTGGATGCGTACCCGAAAGATCCGCCCAATCCGTTCCTGCTGCTGCTTCCAGCGACCAGTTTTGGACCGTTCTTTTACCTGCTGCCTCACTTGGAACAATCGGCAGTCTACGAGGCGTTTGATCAGCGACGCGCTGTGCATGATCCACTGAACCTGCCAGCACCGCTGGGTTCACTACAGCCTGCTAGCGCTTTTTCGACCCAGATTCCCGTCTTCTTATGCCCCTCGACTCCCGATGTACCGCACGACTATCGACTGGCGCTCAAGGCGGTACAACTGCCTGTGGATCAGACGATCGACGCAGCGCGTAGCGACTATTTTCCGATCAAAGGTGTCCACGGCAGCCTGAACGAGTGTGCGGGCAATGGCAACCAGAAAACACGCAATGGACTTCTCAGTACTGATGATCCCAAGAAGAAGTGGCAAATTGCGACCAGCGATGTCAGCGACGGTCTATCGCAAACGATCCTGTTTGGCGAACTGGCTGGCAAGCAAGGGCGCTTCTTTCGCGGCCAGCGATTGGCGAACTGGAGTGGCGATACCTACTCGGAGATGCTGCACTGCCACTACATTGACCCACTGCTAGGTCAAATGGTATGTGGCTACAGCGGAGCCAGTGTGACGACGCCCGAAAACAAAGGCTGCGCTGGAGTCAATGTCTACAACGAGTCAGGATTCTATTCGTTTCACTCTAGCGGAGCCAATGCGGTGATGGGTGACGGTTCGGTACGGATGCTAGCCGATACGATATCGCCTCGTCCGCCAGTAGCGCTGATCACCCGCGACGGTGGAGAAGTAGTAGACGATCGGTAGAGGTGATGGTGCTTGCGGTAGGATTCGCGGCGCTTTATAGCAGTCAGAGAAGCTCACGGGAACACAGGAACACGAATCGTCACTGATCGGCACTAATTAAGTTAGCGCATTCCAGGAGTTGTTCAGGCAAGATTTAGTAACGAAGATTAGGGCATTTCTCGCCAATCACCACCACCAAATGTTGCCCAAAGTCTGGAATGACTGCATTATCGTACTCGTACTCAGCCTGTGCGGTACTCGTACTCGACACCGTTTGGGCTTCCGAGTAGGAGTACGAGTACCATTTCATTGAGTAGGAGTACGATTTTGCTGTTAGCTGTGGTGGTGATCAGCGAGAAGTGTCAAGATTAGCAAGCTTTCGGAGGGGACACTGTGTTCATAGCCGACTCGACAAAAGGTTCATACGCACATGTAGTTGATTCTGACCGACGGAGCGGTCAGCGACATTGTCGCATATCCGTTTTGCATCATGGCGAACTGACCTATTGCCTTTTTAGTCGAGCGACTTAAAGCCCTGCGCGCGATTATTGTTAACTTTGACCTTCCCTGCTGCGATGGCAGCAATGCACTCTGGTAGTAGTTGACATTCAAGCTGAAAGACTCGGGCGGCAAGTGTTTCGACCGTGTCGTTGTCCAGCACTGGGCAGGCTCGCTGCGCGATGATGGGGCCGTGGTCGTACTGATTGTCGACAAAATGAACGGTGCAGCCGCTGACTTTCGCTCCAAAGTCAAGGACAGCCTGATGGACTCGGTGGCCATAAAATCCCTGGCCACAAAAGGCGGGAATTAGCGAAGGGTGAATGTTGATGACGCGATGTTCGTAGTCCTGCGGGATCAGTAGGTGCTCTAGATATCCGCCCATGACAACCAGATCTGCGTGTTGCTTGCGACAATAGTCAAATACTGCATCGCGATGGGCTTCAGGCGAGGTGAAATCGCGACGGCGCAGTACTTGATGCTCGATCTGTCGCTGCTGAGCGTAATGGAGTCCTTTGGCTTGCAGGTTGCTGCTGACTACGCCCAAAAATTGGACAGGTAGTTGCCCATGGTCGTGGTAAGTCAGAAGATTGTTCAGCGTGGTACCGCCACCGGATATCAGCACAACAAGGGAAAGCGGCTTCATCTTATGTCTTTGCTACTTGGATTCCAATGACCATTTCGTGGTCTCCCAAACTGTGAGTCTGTTGGGAAACTTGATCGTCGGGCTGCTGCAGCTTCAAGCGAACGGTCAATGTTTCGCTGGCGATGTACTGCTGGTTTGCTCGAATCGCCGACATGATTTCTGTAGCTGCGGAGTGCAGGTAAAGCTCGATACGTGCATCGCGCGGAAGATCGAGCGTCTTGCGGAACTCTTGCACCAAACGCACCACATCGCGTGCGTAGCCTTCGGCGATCAGTTCAGGAGTCAATTCTGTGGATAGCACGACCACACACTGCCTGCCTTGAGCGGCTGTCCAGCCATCTTTGGCTTGCAGTCGCACTTCAACATCGTGGCTATCCAGTTGAATGTTCTGGCCTTGGACTGCGAACTGAATCGACTGCTGCTGATTCATTTCTGTGAGCAATGCTGCTCCGTCGGCCTGTTCCAGATGTTTCTTGACCAGCGGCATCAGCTTGCCCACTTTGGGGCCCAGTTGTTTGAAATTGGGTACAACTTTGTACTGAATGTACTGGCTGTTTCCGGTGTTGTAGTGGATTTGCTTGACGTTTAATTCCGCTTTGACAATCTCGTCATGTTGCACCAACCAGTCGATCGCCTGGTCGCTGGTCAAGCTGACTTGTACACTTGCCAGCGGCTGGCGAACTTTAAGCTTGGCTTCCATTCGAGCGCTGCGACCCAGTGAAGCGATCTCGCGCAGAAGCGACATTCTTTCGGACAGTTGCTGGTCGCAGTCTTGGCTGTTGGCTGTTGGGTAATCGCACAGGTGAACGCTTTCACGGACTCGGCCTGCAACCGGAGCGGTCAATGCTTGCCACATCGATTCGGCTAAGAAGGGAACAAAAGGAGCGATCAGTTTAGAAAGCTGAATCAGCACCTCGTAAAGCGTCCAGTAGGCATCGGCTTTATCAGTAGACTGCGCAGCCAGCGCTTCGCCCCAATAGCGATTGCGGCCTCGGCGCAGGTACCAGTTGCTGAGTGCATCCACAAAGGCATTGATCCGCTGGCAGGCCGTGTAGCTATCATAGGTGTCCATGCGGGTGGCGACTTCGGCGATGGTGCTGCTGAGTTCACTGAGAATCCAACGATCCAGTTCGCTGCGCTGGTCAGTCGGACGGTAGCTGCTGCATCCGGCAAGTTCGTCAGGAGTTAATTGTTCCAGAGCGGAACGAATTTCGTCAGGTCCAGAAAACTTATCCAGTTCCGCGTACATCGTGAAGAAGCTAAGTACATTCCAGATACGCAGCAAGAATTCGGGGATGCTATCGCGGATGGCTCGTTCGCTGTAGATGATGGAACTCCACGGCGGCTGGTTCGCGTAGAAATACCAGCGCAGCGCGTCAGCACCATAGTTGTCAAAAATCTCTTGCGGACTGCGATAGTTGCGTAATTGCTTCGACATCTTGCCAATGCGAGACACAAAATTGCCATCACCGAATTCTTGTCGAGCATCCTCTTCGGTCAAGCAGGCTGCACCGCTCTTGGTCCGCTGTCCGTCTTTGCTTTCATACCATTCTGCAAGCATCAGGCCCAGAACGATGCAGTTTTTGAAGGGATGCGGGAAATCGATCGGCTTATTGGTGCTAGTCGTTTGAGCCTGTTCGCCAAAGAGCATCGTGCTGATGGCAAGTTGGCTGTAGAACCAGCCGCGAGTTTGATCGATGGCTTCGCTGATAAAATCGGCTGGGAAGGCGTTCTTAAATTCTTGTTGGCCTTGATGCGGATAGCCCCACTGGGCAAACGGCATCGCTCCCGAGTCGTACCAGCAATCGATCACCTCGGGGACGCGCCGCATGCGCGCTCCATCAGCGAACGGGGAATCGTAGGTGACGGCATCGATGTAAGGCTTGTGAACCTTCAGGTCTTCGACCAGATCCGGGTTGGCATGTTTCGCTTTTTCCCAAACCTCCATGCCTGTCGCGCCCGGTTTGGAGGTCAGTTCGTTGTAGCTGCTGATCGCCTCACGCTGGCCGGTCTTCTCGCACTGCCAAATCGGTAGCGGCGTGCCCCAGTAACGCTCGCGCGACAGAGCCCAGTCGACATTGCTTTGCAGAAAATTGCCAAAGCGACCGTCACGGATGTTCTCCGGCAGCCATCCGATCTGAGAGTTGTTGGCCAGCATGGCATCGCGGAACCCAGTTGTGCGAATAAACCAGCTCTCGCGCGGATACTGAATCAGTGGGTCTTGTTCGGCTCGCCAACAGAACGGGTAGTCGTGTAGATACTGATCCAGTAGCAGCAGACGTCCCCGTTCTTTCAATTCACGCGAGATGGCTTTGTCTGCATCTTTTACCCATACGCCCTTCTGAGGAGGGTAATCCTCGGTGAATTTACCGTCAGGGCCAACCGCGCACAGCAATGCTGGCTGAGCGCTATCCTTTTTGTAGCGAGCCTTTTGAGCTATCAGTAAATCGTAGTCGACTTCACCAAACGCAGGAGCGATGTGGACCAAGCCGGTTCCACTGTCCAGGGTTACAAAGTCGCCAGCCACCACCTGCCAGTACAGATGTGATGACTGGCCATCGGTTAGCGTGCCTTTGGCATTGGCTAGTTGTTTGTAGTAATTGTCGGTAGGCGGCACATAACGCATACCGACCAGTTCGCTGCCCTTAAGCGTACGCTCGACAGTCCAATTGCGTTTGAATTTTTCAGTGAGTGAGGCTTGCAGTTGTTCTGCAACGATGAATTTATGACCGCTATCGGCATCCAAGCAGACCGCGTATTCCAGTTCCGCATGCACGGCAGCGTACATGTTGCTGGGCAGGGTCCAAGGAGTCGTGGTCCATACGACCAGCGACGTGTCGGGATGATCGACCAGGGGAAAAGTAACAAAAACGCTGGGGTCGGCCACCTGTCGATAGCCTTGACCAACTTCGCCGCTGGAAAGTGCGGTGCCGCCCTGAGCCCACCACCACACGATCTTGTGGCCACGGTAGAGCAGTCCGCGATCGTACAAATTTTTCAACGACCACCACACGCTCTCCACGTAGCTTTGATGGTAAGTCACATAGGCCTGGCTCAAGTCGATCCAGAAACCGATTCGCTGGGTCAGTCGCTCCCACTCCTGCATGTATCGCCAAACGCTCTGTTGGCATTTGTGAATAAAGGGCTCGATGCCATACGCCTCGATTTCGTCCTTGCCGTGTATGGCAAGCTGCTTGCAAACTTCGACCTCGACCGGCAATCCATGAGTGTCCCAGCCTGCTTTGCGCTCGCACCGATAGCCACGCATCGTCTTATATCGCGGAAACAGGTCTTTGATGGCTCGGGTCAGGCAGTGGCCTGGGTGAGGCATCCCGTTGGCCGTGGGGGGACCTTCGTAAAAGACGAAAGGTTTAGCCGTATTCCGCTGCTGAAGGCTCTTGGCGTAAATGTCCTGCTGTTGCCAAAAATTCAGAATGGCTTCTTCTTGCTTGGGAAAGCGAACGTTGGTGTCGACGGCTTTGAACATGGATGATCGATACGGATGTCTGATTGAAGTCAAATTTCTGGAGGCCCAGATTTTCACCGCTGGGCTAAATTCGTCCAAGGGTACTTAACGGTTATTGTGCCAGCGTTCCACTCTCCAAAGTGCGAGAACGGCTAGGTTAGGGGCAACAGTGAACTTATCCGTAGCTACCGTCGCCAGACGGTGGTTCCGTGTGGCTCCACCGTCTGGTAACGGTAGCTACATTTCTGCCGTCGGCCCTACTAAATCGGTCACGGATTCGATCGGGTGGCTTAGGCGGAGGCCAATTCAGGCCATGTCACGTAGCGGTGCCCCTCAATTGCCGACGTAGCCGGAACATTTCGAGCGCTTTTTTGCAAAAAATAAGCATCAGCGTACAGATAGGCATAGGCCGGGACCGTTTGACCGGTGTCAAATTGAGTAACCCACACAATAACACGGTCATACTCGTTGGCCTGTCCTGGCTGATCGGTACACTCAATTTCGTCCAATACGGCTAATACTTGAGCCATTTCGGGTTCCCGATAGACCCAAAGCTGGCCCATAATACGATCTTGGCCGGGCAGCAGGGCAGGGTAGGGGCCAAGGTCAAACAACTGACCAAATGTCCAGGCGCTATGGACCCCCACAGGCGGCAATGGCCAACACTTTTCCCGACATTGACCACGTTTTAAAGTACCGTAGACAAATATTGCACTTGGCGAATTCATGAAAACCTATACTTGAGATCGATCCGGCTTTGGTGCAGACTGTTAGCCACAGCGGCCTGACTTGCTTGATTATAGACACGTCACTCCAACTACGAGGACCTTACCTAATGAATCCTTACAGCGCGTATTGCGACGAATATTATGCGAATATGTACCTGCATACGGAGATGAAGCTCCCCCAAAACAGGGAGTCGGTACTGTCGTTTTTCGAGCATGTGCGTCGTCGATACCCCGAAATGGCTAATTTTTCGGCTCGTCCACGCGGTGAGTTTTCGCTTGAGACCGAAAAAGTGGATGGGCAATTCCGTTGGGTGACGTTGGAGCCACGTCGTTTGTGCAGCGGTGCGCTGAATCCGCAGTCGTTGGATTTGGCTATCCAGCAGCATAAGACCGTGCTGGAAATCGTGCCCTACGAACTGTCCGTCGGGCATCTGGACTGCGAATCGCTGAATTTTACGATGGGTTTTGATTTTCAGTATCGCGGCAATCACAGCCAGTTGTTGGTTGAAGCTTTAGGAATGGTTCCGGCCTTTGAGCGCCTTGTGGATGCGATTCCTGGGCCTTTACTAGCGTACGAGCCGCTGCTGCAGTTCGCGCTGGATGACCAGTGTAAGACCCAGTGCCGAATTTCATTGGAGGCTCGATCGACCGCCTATCAGGCTCGTACGGGAGAATTTGGTGAGGAGCCGCTGAGTGTCTACCTGACAGTGCGACGTTATGCAAGTTTGTCCAAAGAAGAGCAGTTCAGCGCCGAACTGGAGCGATTGGCCGAAACTGCGGATCGGTTGGTCGGTCACTACTTGGTTGAAAACGTGCTACAGCCGCTGCAACGAGCCATAGCGATGAAGTAAAAAACGCTAATTGCTCAGCAAATTGAGGAGTATTTGAATGTCTCGAGGTGAACACATCTATGTGGACGGGTGGTGTGCAGGTATTCCGTTCCAGCACCATGGAATCGACATGGGGGACGGCACGGTTGTTCATCTGGCTCCTGAAGCTGGAGCACGCGTGACGCTGCGTGACTCGTCCGGCCGCTTCGCAGTGCGCCGTGTTTCGACGGACGAATTTGCAGCCGGTCAAACGATCCGAGTTGTTCGGCATGCGGACGGATTGCCTTCCGCTCTGGTGGTTTCGCGCGCACTGGCGATGGTGGGCCAGTCCGGTTATCGCATGTTGGGAGGCACCTGTGAGCATTTTGCTAGTTCATGTGCGACAGGTCAGTCGGTCAGCAGGCAGATTGATATGGCTTCGGCAGCGGTAGTGACTGCGACCTCGGCTGCAACCAAGGTGGTTTGGTCGATAGCAGCTCGAACGGGGCTGAGGGCTGTTGTTCGTGGAGCCGTAAAGGTTCATCCGGCAGGTTTGCTGGCCGACGGAGTGGAGGCGTTGATGTTGGCCGCTGGCTGTCATCGAGGGCTGACAGCAGATCGTTCTAAGAGGCTAGCTCGAGTCAGCGGGAATCTGACGGCCGTCGGCGTTGGTGCCGTGCTGGGTGGACCCGTTGGGGCCGCAGCGGCCTTGGCTGTTCATCAAAGCTCCACCGCTGTTGCGGATGGCATCTGTCAAACGTTGCATCGTCTTCTGAAATAGCTCAGCAGCGGTCTCAGCGAGTGGTGCCTGCGGTATTGGACTCGTCGAAGGCCCCCGCATCGGATAAAATCCCTGACAATCCAGCCGTAATTGCGGCAGCGTACCAGGGTGGCAAGGCACGGCGAGAGATCGTTGATATCGAATGGCGACTAATTCAACAGTCCGCGGATGGGATGCGTTCCAGCGGCTGCTGACTAATGATGGGGTGATGCAACAAGATGTCGGAACTGCACGAATCGCGATTGGCTAAGCTGAGCCGAATCGAGGCCTCTGGGGTTGACCCCTGGGGACATTATTTCCCTGATCGAAGTTGGAACCGCGATGTTCGTAATCGGTCCGGTGAGGTCCAGTATCAATTATCAGAAGGCGGCATCTTGCAGTTGCCAGACCTGGAACAGCGTGATGCAGATGGCAACCTACTGGTCGACTATCGCCAGTGGAAACAACAGGCTGGCCAAGGTGAGGAGATTGGTCCGACGGTTCGCGTGGCTGGTCGAATTATTTTGCTACGCGGCCAGGGTAAGCTCAAGTTCATCACGCTACGCGATTGGACAGGAGATATCCAAATTCTGATCGGCAAGGGCCAGGTGGGTGACGCCGCCTTTGAGATGACCGCAAACTATGACCTGGGTGATTGGATTGGCGTGGAAGGGCGTTTAGGAAGGACCAACACGGGAGAACTGACTGTTTTCGCGTCCTCACTGCACTATATGTGCAAGACATTGGAACCACCACCCGAGAAGTACGCTGGCTTGCAAGATGTGGAGCAGCGTCAGCGACAGCGCTATTTGGATCTAACCTACAACGAAGGATCGCTTGGCACCTTTCTGGCTCGCACCAAGATCATTCACTCGATTCGTCAGACGTTAGCCAATCGCGGCTACTGCGAAATCGAAGGTCCGACGCTGCACACGATTGCAGGTGGCGCGGCGGCCAGACCCTTTTTGACTCATCATAACACGCTGGACATGCCGCTAGTTCTTCGCATCGCTTTGGAGCTGCACTTGAAGCGTCTGTTGGTCGGTGGTATGGAGAGGGTCTATGAATTGGGGCGCGTCTATCGAAACGAAGGGATCAGTCCCAAACACAATCCAGAATTCACCATGCTGGAGGCCTACGAGGCTTTTGCTAACTATGAGGTGATGATGGATTTGACCGAGCAGATCATCGTAAATGCGCTGCAGACAACAGGCCAGGGCAACGTGGTGCAGTGGCATGGCAAGACGATCGATTTCACTCCACCTTTTGCCAGACGTCGTTATGACGACCTGTTTCTGGACGCTACAGGCGTGCAGGCACACGACCAGGATGCCGTACGACAATTTGCGATCC